>CANGPA010000027.1 GCA_947455645.1 Hyphomicrobiales bacterium
ATCGCATGCAGGGTCCAATAGAGATCAGCGCGACTGCCGATATGCGCGGCTTCAACGGCGGACACGGCATCAATCACCGCACCGGGACCGACAGGCAAACCCGCATCGCGCAAGGCGCGCGCAAAATAGGCGATGTTTTCGGAGAGTTTTCCGGGCATTATTTCGGCGACTTTTCAGGCTTGGCTGTCACCTTGATCTCATCCAAAATCGCTTTGATCTCGGAGCCCTGCATCTTTTGAATATCATCTTGATATTTCAGCAAGACGCCAAGCGTGTCGGTGACTTCCTTCGGATCAAGCGCCACCGCATCAAGCTCAACAAGCGCGGTTGCCCAATCAAGCGTCTCGGCTACACCCGGTACTTTGAAGAGATCCTGTTTCCGCAGCGCTTGCACAAAGGCAACGATTTCGGCGGAGAGTGTTTCGGGCGCATGCGGGGCTTTGGTACGCAGGATTTTCAATTCGCGCTCAGCGCTTGGATAATCGACCCAATGATAAAGACACCGCCGCTTCAACGCATCGTGAATTTCACGCGTGCGGTTGGATGTCACAATCACAATCGGCGGCGATGGCGCTTTGACCGTGCCGAATTCGGGGATCGTGACCTGAAAATCACTCAAGACTTCGAGCAGATAGGCTTCAAAGGCTTCGTCCGTGCGATCAAGCTCATCGATCAACAGAACCGGCGCACCGGCAACATCAGGCGACAACGCGTCAAGGATCGGGCGACGCACAAGATAGCGCTCGGAAAAAATATCGGCTTCCAGCTTCGAGCGATCAACGCCTCCCTCGGCCTCCGACAGACGAATGGCCATCATCTGCGCCGCGTAATTCCACTCATACACGGCTGAGGAGACATCAAGCCCCTCATAGCATTGCAGACGAATGAGTTTGCGGCCCAAGGTCTTAGCCAGAACTTTGGCAATTTCGGTTTTGCCGACGCCGGCCTCCCCTTCCAACAAAATGGGGCGGCCCATTTTCAACGCGAGAAAGAGAACGGTCGAGAGCGCGCGATCCGCGACATAATCGCCTTGCGCCAGAAGCGTTTCCATCGCGTCGATCGACGGGGGCAAAGCAATCGCTGTCATAGGGGATACTCCGGGCTCGCGCACTGGTTGGTCATAAAGGTCTATCAGACAGAAATGCCCGGCGCGAGGCCGGGCATTCCATGATCATGATCAAAGACGGGAAAGTCTTATTTGCCGAGCGCTTTTGTCACAGCCCGCTTGGCCATTACCGGGATCAGATGCGCGCGATATTCGGATGTGGCGTGCATATCGGCATTAAGGCCCGAGGCTGAAACCTTCACGCCCTCAAGCGACTTGGCGTTGAAGCGCCCCGCAAGCGCCGCTTCGCACTCTTTCGAGCGGAACACGCCGTTGGAACCGGCACCGGTGACCGCGACGCGGACATCCGAACCCTTTTTCGCAACGAAGACACCGACCAATGCATAACGGGATGCTGGGTTCGGGAACTTCTCATAAGCGGCCTTTGACGGGATCGGGAAAGATACTTTCACGATGATCTCGCCTTCTTCCAATGCGGTGGCGAACATGCCTTGGAAGAAATCATCCGCAGCGATCTTACGCTTATTGGTGACAATCGTTGCACCGAGCGCGAGCGCTGCAGAGGGATAGTCCGCTGCGGGATCATTATTCGCGATTGAGCCACCAATCGTGCCGCGGTTGCGCACGGCCGCATCACCAATGCCTTCCGCAAGCGCAGCGAGACCAGGGATCGCGTTTTTGACAATGGCGGATGTTGCGACGTCGACATGACGCGTCATGGCGCCGATGACGATGTTACGACCTTTCTGCTCGATGCCGCTCAACCCTTCAGCATGACCAAGATCGATCAAAGCGGAAGGTGAAGCGAGACGTTGCTTCATGGTGGGCAAAAGAGTCTGCCCACCAGCCAACACTTTACCTTCGGCGTTTTTGCTCAGGAGCGTTGCCGCCTGACGAACCGTTTTCGGATTATGATAAGAAAAGGCGTACATGGTTTCGTTCTCCCTGAAGCTTATTCAGCGGCCAATTTACGAGCGCCCTTCTGGCAAGCATGCCAGACAGCGAGCGGTGTTGCCGGCATCGGCACATCCTCGTGACCCACCGCATCGGTAATCGCATTGATAACAGCGGGCGGAGCAGCAATCGCGCCCGCTTCACCGCAACCCTTGATGCCCAACGGATTGGTTGTGCACGGTGTTGTCGTGATGCCGATATCAAAGCTCGGCAAATCGTCTGCACGTGGCATTGTGTAGTCCATATAGGACGCCGTCACGAGCTGACCATCTGCATTATAGTGCGCGCCTTCGAGAAGCGCCTGGCCAACACCTTGTGCGATGCCGCCATGCACCTGACCTTCAACAATCATCGGATTGATGATGTTGCCGAAGTCATCGACCGCGGTCCATTTCACAATATCGGTCACGCCCGTTTCCGGATCGATTTCGACTTCGCAAATATGCACACCCGATGGGAAGGTGAAGTTGGTCGGATCATAGAACGCGCCTTCCTTCAAACCAGGCTCGAGATCCTGCCCGTTGAATTTATGCGCGATATAGGCCTGCAAGGCGACTTCACCGAAAGCAAGGCTCTTGTCCGTGCCCGCAACATTGAAGCGACCATCTTTGAACTCGATGTCCTTCTCTGCTGCTTCAAGCGCGTAAGCTGCAACCTTCTTGCCCTTGGCGATAACTTTATCGACCGCTTTGACGATGGCCGACATACCGACCGCGCCAGAGCGCGAACCATAGGTTCCCATGCCGAACTGGACCTTGTCCGTATCGCCATGGACAACCGAGACGCTCTCGATATCGATGCCGAGGCGATCGGCAACCAATTGCGCAAACGTCGTCTCGTGGCCTTGACCATGCGAGTGAGAGCCTGTGAGCACTTCAACCGTGCCAACCGGATTCACGCGGATTTCAGCCGATTCCCAAAGACCCACACCGGCGCCGAGCGAACCCACCGCAGCCGACGGCGCAATGCCGCAGGCTTCGATATAGGCAGAGAAGCCGATACCGCGCAGTTTGCCGTTCTTGGCCGAGTCCTTCTTGCGCTTGCCGAAGTTTTTATAGTCGGCCATTTCGAGCGCAAGATCGAGCGATGCGGTATAATTGCCCGTGTCATAAGCCATAATCACAGGCGTCTGATGCGGGAATGATTTGATGAAGTTCTTCCGCCGGAAGAGTGCCGGATCGGTTCCCGTCTCGCGCGCCGCCTTTTCGATGATGCGCTCAACCAAGAAAGTGGCTTCCGGACGACCCGCACCGCGATAGGCGTCAACCGGTGCGGTTGTCGTGTAGATACCTTCAACTTCGGCATAGATTGCCGGAATGTCATACTGACCCGACAAAAGCGGCGCGTAGAGATAGGTCGGCACGCAGCTTGAGAAGGTTGAAAGATAAGCACCGAGATTGGCTTTCGTGTGTACACGGAAGCCCAGGATTTTGCCCTTGTCATCAAGTGCCAATTCCGCATGCGTGATGTGGTCACGACCATGCGCATCCGACAAAAAGGCTTCCGTGCGGTCTGCCGTCCACTTCACGGGACGACCCACTTTCTTCGATGCCCAGACGCAAACGGTTTCTTCGGCATAGATGAAGATTTTCGAACCGAACCCACCACCGACATCCGGCGCAATCACGCGGAGCTTATGTTCTGGTGCAATGCCAACAAAGGCTGACAGAACAAGGCGCGCGACATGCGGATTTTGGCTCGTTGTGTAGAGCGTATAAACGCCTGTGCCTGAGTCAAAATCGCCAATGGCTGCGCGTGGCTCCATGGCATTGGGGATAAGGCGATTATTGACCACATCGATTTTTGTAACATGCTTGGCTTTGGCAAAGGCCGCATCGGTTGCTGCCTTGTCACCCAGATGCCAATCATAAACCATGTTGTCGGGTGCCACGTCGTGAATGGCGACCGAGCCCTTAGCCTTGTTCATATCAACAACGGCGGGGAGCACTTGATAATCAACAATGATTTTTTCAGCCGCGTCTTTGGCTTGCGCATAGGTGTCTGCAATCACAACTGCAACGTGATCACCGACATAACGCACTTTGCCTTGCGCGAGGGCCGGATGGGCACCCGCCTTCATCGGCGAGCCGTCCTTGTTGTGGATCATCCAACCGCAAATCAAACCACCGATTTTATCAGCAGCAAGATCATCGCCAGTCAAAACGCCCAAAACACCCGGTGCCGATTTGGCAGCCGAGATATCGAGCTTCTTGATAGTGGCATGGGCATGGGGCGAACGCAGGAAATAGGCATAAGCCTGATCCTGACGGTTGATGTCATCCGTATATTGGCCTTTGCCGGTGATAAAGCGGAAATCTTCCTTGCGGAGTACCGGTGCTCCGACGCCTGTCTTGGCACTCATGGTGTCATCTCCCTTGCGAACTTTTTTAAAAAAGACGCTTGATTGGTTACGGGACGAAAAGGCTCAGACAATGATCACTTCATCGCCGCCGCGCCCTGGGCGACGGCTTTGACGATGTTGTGATAGCCCGTGCAGCGGCAGATATTGCCTTCGAGCTCTTCACGGATCGTGTGCTCATCAAGCGCATGACCTTTGCGATTAACGATATCAATCGCGGACATGATCATGCCCGGTGTGCAGAACCCGCATTGCAAACCATGATTTTCGCGGAAGGCTGCTTGCATCGGGTGAAGATTGTCCGGCGTGCCGATCCCTTCAATGGTTGTCACCGACGCCCCATCACAAGACAAAGCGAGTGTTGTGCAGCTCTTGATCGCACGACCATCGACATGGACAACACAGGCGCCGCATTGGCTGGTGTCGCATCCGACATGCGTCCCGGTCAGGTGAAGATTATCGCGCAAGAACTGAGCAAGCAAAGTGCGCGGGTCAACATTCGCCGTCACTTGTTTGCCATTGACCGTCATTGTGACGCTCGCCATGGACATTCCTCCGATTGTTCTACAGGCCGGGTTTCGACCCTCTAGGCTTATTGTCATCCTGAACCGAACCACCCCTCGCCCCATCAGGGTGGTTGCAATCATGGCCAGGATGGATGATCACAGAGGCGAGATTATACCCGGAACAAGCGGGGTCAAGACGCATGCATACGAAAATATGCCGGATTTTGGCGATTGTTTCGGTCTAATGACCTTATGAACACCTCAATTAAGTCACCTATACTGACCTAGTTGATCGCCCAGACCGATTTCGACAGACGCATTGGAAACTCAAAAACCATGGCACTGACCCTTTCAAACGAAGATCAAGCGATCCTGTCTGGCGTGCACGGCGAGGGTATGGCCATGGCCATGCGGATCGTGGCCGACACCGCAAAGCTGATGGGCGCACCGCGCCTGATCCCCATAGCGTCGGCTCATATTGACGGCGCGCTCTATCATGGCGACTCGGGCACTTTGTTTGCGGAGAAATTGGTGGATGGTCAGGCGAAAGTGATCGTCCGCTCGACGCTGAATGTCGGGGCACTTGATCTTATGGGGTGCTCCAAACAGAAATTGCCCCCGCATGAGCGTGATATGGCCAAGCGCATGATGCGCGCCTATGAAGCAATGGGCTGCGAGCCGTCTTGGACGTGCTCCCCCTATCAGGCCGGACACCGCCCGGCGGTCGGATCCGATGTCGCTTGGGGTGAATCGAATGCGGTGGTGTTTTGCAATTCCGTTCTGGGTGCAAGAACCAATCGCTATGGCGATTTTCTCGATATTGCCTGTGCCATTGCCGGACGCGCGCCCGATTATGGTTTGCATCGCGTGGACAATCGTCGTGCACGCTTTGTGATTGATGTGTCGGGGCTGTCCGAAGCGCTCCGTCGCGCGGATGTGTTCTATCCGGTGCTGGGCACCTGGTTTGGTCTTGAAATGACAAATGACATTGGTGTCGTTGACGGGCTTCAGGGCTTTCCAAATGAGGACAATCTCAAAGCCTTCGGTGCGGCTTCTGCTTCATCAGGCGGCGTTGGTCTTTTCCATATTGCCGGCGTGACGCCTGAAGCACCAACGGTGGATGCGGCCCTGCAAGGGCAAAAGCCAGAGCGTGTCATACGCGTGACCGCGGATATGCTTCTTGGTGCATTAAAGCGGCTTTCGAATGCCTCTAGCGAAGCCATTGATGCGATCGCCATTGGTAGTCCGCATCTCTCGCTTGACGAAATTCATGCGCTGCTCACACTTATGAATGATCGCAAAGTTAATCGTCCGTTTTTCGCCTGCACAGGCCGGCATGTGTTGCGCTCCATTGATGCCGATGGGACAAGAAAAAAACTTGAATCGCTTGGCATCACCATTGTTGCCGATACTTGCGTGGTTGTTACGCCGATGCTGCCCGATGGCGGCGGTGTGCTGATGACCAATTCCGGAAAATTCGCGCATTATGCAACCGGCAATACCGGCTATATGGTGCAATATGGATCACTCAAAGATTGCGTTGAAAGTGCGGTTTCTGGCCATGTCATCCGCGACGGAGGGCTCTGGCAATGAAATCAACGGTTCTCATTGAAGGAAGCGCTGCAGGAGAAGTGCTTGCGCTCACCCATCCGATTTCATTTTGGGGTGGAGTTGATCCAAAAACAGGCGATATCATTGATGCGCGTCACCCTGAACGCGGACACAATATAGCCGGAAAAATTTTAGCCCTGCCCGGTATGATCGGCTCATCCTCAGCTGCCGCCGTGATGCTCGAACTCATTCACGCCAATAAAGCACCCGCCGCACTCATTATGCCGGAACCGGATGCCATTTTGCTGTTGGGTGTGATCGTCGCACGCGAAATGGGATGGGCGATTCCGCCCGCTTTTGCGCTTGATAAAGACGCGCAGAAAATGCTGGGCGGGAAGATGATCAAAATTGCTGCGGATGGAATGATTACCGCCTAAATCATCCGTGTAACAACGCGTTCGAGAAGGGCAATGTCCTGGGGACGTGACAGGCGATGATCGCCGTCGGGCACATAAGTGAGCGTCACATCGGTTGTGGGCATGTGATCCACCAGTCGCTGCGCATGCGTGGGGGGGACGGCATCGTCCTTCATGCCTTGCAGAATATGAACAGGCGCATGGGCTTCAATCGGGGAGCCGAATAAAAGATTTTTGCGACCGTCTTCGATGAAGTTTTTCGTAATCGGATACGGATCACCATAGAGTGAGGGCTGGTGATAGACGCCCTTTTCGATGATTGTATTTTTCACGACATCCGGAAACGCATTCCACATCAACTCTTCCGAAAAATCGACCGCAGGTGCGATCAAGACGAGCCCCTTTGGCGCCCGCAATCCCAAGCGATGACGCGCGCGCACGGCCAAGAGGCTGATCCATCCACCCATGGATGAGCCGATCAGAAGCGGCGGTTGATCTTGCAGTGACGCTAGGACAGCGAGCGTATCGGCGAGCCAGTCACTCAACGTCATGGCTTCGAATGCGCCGGGGCTTTCACCATGCGCGGCGTAATCGAAGCGGATCATCGGGAGACCCAAGCGCGCGGCCAGAGCGTCGAGCGCCAATGCTTTGGTGGACATCATGTCGGAGCGAAAACCGCCGATCCAGACCAAAGGCGTGCCTTGGCCGGATCGCCGCCGGACGGCAATGGCCCGCGCCGGTTGGACGGGCACCGTCAGCCACTCCACAGGCAGGTCAGAAAGGTTGGTGGATTGAGACTTTACCACGGAAGCGCTCCGGAAAAGGGGTGTCGTCCCTTAAGACGGGCCGCACCGTGATGCAATCCAGATCCCCGCTCCCGCGTTTGGACGGACGCAAAAGCGGTGCTATAGCCGCCGCCAGAAGACTTCAAACAGGGGGCAAGACCATGGCAGCGGCGCATTGGAACGGTGTTTTTCCGGCGGTTACAACCAAATTTACGGCGGACGACCGTCTCGATATTGCGGAAATGGAGCGCTGCTTTGCGCTACAGCGCGATGCGGGTGTGGACGGCATCATCGTCTGCGGCTCGCTCGGCGAAGCCTCAACGCTCGATCCGGAAGAGAAGATCGAAATCCTCAAAACCGCCTTGCGGGTTGCCGATGGCAAAATGCCGGTCCTGATGACGGTGGTGGATGGTGCAACACGTCGCGCGCAGGCGCAGGCAGAAGCGGCAGCCAAAGCCGGCGCGGCCGGACTGATGGTGCTGCCGGGCGTTCCCTATAAATCAGAAGCGCATGAAACCATGGCGCATTACCGCGCGGTGGCGAAAGCCGGCGGCGTGCCGGTGATGATTTACAATAACCCCGTCGCCTATGGCGTTGATTTGACTCCGGAAATGATCGCAGACCTCGCGACCGATCCGCTCTTTGCCGCGGTCAAGGAAAGCTCGGACAATGTCCGCCGCGTCAGCGATCTCTTCAACATTCTGGGTGAGAAAATCCGCATCTTCACCGGTGTCGACAATCTCGCGCTCGAGAGCTTCGCAATGGGCGCTCATGGCTGGGTTGCGGGTCTGGTCGTCGCATTCCCGAAAGAGACGGTGGCAATTTACAAACTCGCAAAAGCCGGCCGCATGGCCGAAGCGCTGGCCATTTATCGTTGGTTCCGCCCACTGCTCGATCTCGATGTGTCCGCGCGCCTTGTGCAAAACATCAAGCTCGTCGAAGCGGTCGCCATTCATTCGAATGACCGGTGCCGCGCGCCGCGCATCGCGCTTTCAGGGACCGAGCACACGCGGATCGAGGCGATCGTGAAGGCCTCGATGGCACAGCGCCCCGCCCTGCCCGCACTCTGATCGCGCGCGAGGCTGATATGAAAATCGCCGTCATCGGAGCGGGCATAGTCGGGCTGGCATCGGCCCATGCTTTGGCCGATGACGGGCACGATGTCGTGGTGATCGACCGCGAGGGGCCAGCGGCCGGCACGTCGCGGGGCAATGCCGGATGGCTCGCGCATACCGATATTGATCCGATTGCGTCGCCCAAAATGCTCCGGCAGGTCCCAAAATTCCTGATGGATCCTTTGGGGCCGCTCACGATCCGCAAAGAGTATTTTTTTACAATCCTGCCTTGGCTTGCGCGCTTGATCCTCGCCTCGCGGCCGGGACAGCTCGATCAATCCATCGCCGCGATCACCGCGATCCAATCGCTCGCTATGCCTGCTTGGACCAAATTGGCCAAGCAGCTCGGCATTGAACAGTCGATCCATCGGCGCGGCGCGCTCTTCGCCTTCACGGATACGGACCTGTTTCGACGGACCTTGCCGCATTTCAAACGTCAGGAACGAGCGGGAATTTCCGTCGACTATCTTGACGCATCCGAAGTCCGGCAGATGGAGCCCGGACTGTCAGACGCCATCATCGGCGCGTCGTTTTTTCCCGATGCCGCCCATGTGAGCGATCCGCATTTGATCACGCTGGCGCTTTATGAAAGCGCGCGGGCGCGCGGCATTGATCACATCAAAGCCGACATTGTTGCCATCGAGACCGAACCGAACCCCGCCCTGTTGTGCAAGGATCGCGGTCCGATTTATGCCGATGCTGTGGTTTTGGCAGCGGGGGCCTGGTCGAAACCGTTGGCGGCCGGACTCGGGGATCGCGTGCCGCTCGATACCGAGCGCGGCTATAATATCTCCTTCCCCGGCGTGACGCGGCATCTCAATCGGCCGGTCTCCTTTCAAGGCCACGGCTTTGTATCGACCCCGCTCGACACGGGTCTGCGGATTGGCGGCGCGGTGGAACTTGGTGGCTTGAAGCTGCCACCCAACCATGACCGTACCCGCGCGATGTATCAAAAGGCCCTCGGGTTTTTCCGCGACCTTCCCGCCTTCGATCAAGGCACGGTATGGATGGGGCACCGGCCCTCGATCCCTGACTCATTGCCGGTGATCGGCCATTCACGGCGTTCGAGAAAAGTCGTCTATGCCTTCGGTCATGGGCATTATGGGCTCACCCAATCGGCCGCAACGGGCCGTATTGTGGCCGATCTCGTGGCCGAACGCGCACCCCCAATCGATCTGACACGCTTTAGTCCACAACGATTTTAGACGCGTTTTGCGATGAAACGGGTGTCGGTTCATCGTATCAAAATACATCAAAAAGCAGGGCGCGCGCGCCATTTTGGCGCGGTCTAAAAATGAATAGTTTAGAGTCAGTTTTCAAAGACTTGCAGGCGTTTGCGGATTCTGATTCAGAAGATGAAGTGGACTTGATTCAGACCATGAAGGATTTCCTTTCCTTCTTGAAGCCTGCCCCGTAAGTGATTCAAAAGACTCACCCTTCGATATCTCTCGAACCGATAAATTAACCCGCTCTCTCGAACCCCGGATTTACCCATGGCGACCCATAGTTTTTTCTGCGTTGATGGCCATACTTGCGGCAATCCCGTGCGTCTTGTGGCGGGCGGCGGTCCCAATCTCATCGGCGCCACTATGGTCGAGAAGCGGGCGCATTTTCTGGCCGAATATGACTGGATCCGGACGGGCCTCATGTTTGAGCCGCGCGGCCACGACATGATGTCGGGCGCGATTCTTTATCCGCCGACGCGCCCTGACTGCGACATCGCCTTCCTCTTCATCGAGACTTCGGGCTGCTTGCCGATGTGCGGACACGGCACGATCGGCACCGTGACCATGGCGCTCGAACGCGGCCTCGTCTCCCCGCGGGAGCCGGGCCTTCTGCGTATCGACACGCCCGCCGGAGTCGTGGAGGCGCGCTATGAGATGAAGGACGGGTTCGTTGAAAATGTGCGGATCACCAATGTGGCCTCCTTCCTTCATTCGAGCGCGATCGAGGCCGAGGTCGAGGGGCTCGGCCTGATCACAGCGGACGTGGCCTATGGCGGCAATTTTTATGCGATCATCGAACCGCAGGCGAATTTCCCCGGGCTTGAGCACGTCAACCCATCCGACATTCTGCGCTGGAGCCCCAAAGTACGGGAAGCATTCCGCGCCAAATATCAATTTGTTCACCCAGACAATCCGGCCATCAATGGCCTGTCGCATGTTTTATGGACGGGTAACCCAACTCACCCCGAGGCGCATGCCAAAAATGCCGTCTTCTATGGCGACAAGGCGATTGACCGCTCGCCCTGCGGGACCGGCACCTCCTCGCGGATGGCGCAATGGGCTGCTCAGGGCAAATTGAAGCCCGGCGATGAATTTATCCACGAAAGCATCATCGGCACGCTGTTTCGCGGACGCGTGGAACGGGCAACCAAGGTCGGCGCCTATGACGCCATCATTCCTTCGATCGAAGGATGGGCCCGTATGACCGGGTACAACACGATTTTCATCGATGACCGCGACCCCTTGGCGCATGGCTTCCAAGTGACGGACCGATCTCCCGCCAAAAAGCATGGCTGATTGACCCAAATCGCATGACGTTGCCGTGTATTTCTCTAATTAATATCAGATTTTTAGCGAAAAACACGTGCAAATGAGCGTAATCAGGAAAAACTACGAATATGTGACAAACAACCGACCCATCGATTGTCCTTGATCAATCGGGTTGGTATGAAGCAACCAAGGGGGCTGGCACTAATTGCCAGTTGTGCCGATACGCGGGGACCGTTTCGGATGGAAGTTTTTGTTCAGCAGCTCATCAACGGGCTGACACTCGGCTCAATTTATGGATTGATCGCCATCGGCTACACGATGGTGTTCGGCATTATCGGCATGGTGAATTTTGCCCATGGTGACGTGTTCATGGTGGGCAGTTTCATTGCGTTGATCCTGTTCATGGTCGCGACGAGCTTTCTCGGACTGCCGGTGGTTGCAGCCCTTGTCGTTGTGCTAGTTCTTGCGATGGCGCTCACAGGACTGTGGAACTGGACGATTGAGCGCGTGGCCTATCGGCCCTTGCGCGGCTCCTTCCGTTTGGCGCCGCTGATCTCCGCGATCGGCATGTCGATTTTCCTCTCGAACCTCATCCAAGTGTTGCAAGGCCCCCGCAACAAGCCTCTGCCCCCGATGCTTCCCGGTTCAATTCAAATCATGGGGCAAGACGCGACCGCGGTTGCGATTTCCTACAAGCAAATCACGATCATGGTTGTGACAATTGTTTTGCTTGCGCTGTTTTGGTGGGTTGTTCAAAAAACACCGCTTGGGCGCGCACAACGTGCCTGTGAGCAAGATGCCAAAATGGCAGCCCTTCTCGGCATTAATGTCGACCGCACGATTTCCATCACCTTTGTGATGGGCGCAGCATTGGCTGCGGTCGCCGGTGTCATGTATCTCATGTATTATGGCGTTGTGAATTTTTCGGATGGTTTCGTTCCGGGCGTGAAAGCGTTCACCGCTGCGGTTCTCGGCGGCATTGGCTCTCTGCCCGGCGCTGTTCTTGGTGGATTGTTGATCGGTCTCATCGAGACAATGTGGTCCGCTTATTTCACCATCGATTACAAAGACGTCGCCGCCTTCTCGATTCTGGCGATTGCGCTGATCTTCCTGCCCTCCGGCATTCTTGGCCGACCTGACGTTGAAAAGGTTTGATGTCCATGGCCGAGTCACAGAATGGCGCGCCCAAAGGCGCGGTTGATCTTGGTGCAGCGATCAAGGATTCGCTTATCGCAACCTTGGTGATGTTTGGACTATCGGTTCCCATTCTGGCGCTGCGTACGGACCAGAATATGGAAAACCGGCTGATACTCGAACCGCGTTGGCATTATGTCTGGATTGCCTGCGCCCTTGTGTTTGTTGGTCGTCTTCTTCTGACGCTCTTTGTCTGGAACAAGGGCGCAAAGATCGTTACCAAAAAGGCAGCGACACCGAGCGATTTGGCCAATGCCATTCGCCCCTATCTGGGTCGCATTGGTCTTATTCTGATCATCGCCTATCCGATGGTGGCGCTCTCAATCACGGGTCCGCAAGGCTCGATCAAATGGATCGACAATTTCGGCATTCAAATTCTCATCTACATTATGTTGGGATGGGGCTTGAATATCGTGGTGGGGCTCGCGGGCCTGCTCGATCTTGGTTACGTCGCCTTTTACGCCGTAGGCGCATACTCCTACGCGATCATCGCGACCAATGTTATTCCAGCCACCATACCATCGCTCGGATTTTGGTCGTTCTGGATTTGCCTTCCAATTTCGGGGCTCCTGGCCGCCTTCTGGGGTGTCTTGCTCGGCTTTCCGGTGTTGCGCTTGCGCGGCGATTATCTGGCGATCGTCACGCTTGCCTTCGGTGAAATCATTCGCTTGATCTTGATCAACTGGATTGCATTTTCCAACGGCTATGCGGGTATTTCGAGCATTCCGCGTCCGAGCTTTTTCGGCATTCCGTTTAACGCCTCGGATGTCGGATTTGCCGCGCGGTTTGGTATTGAGTTTTCGCCAATCCATCGCACGATCTTCCTCTATTATGTCATCCTCGCTTTGGCGCTTTTGACCGCATTTGTGACGCTCAAATTGCGTCGCCTGCCGGTGGGGCGCGCCTGGGAAGCATTGCGTGAAGATGAAATCGCGTGCCGCTCTTTGGGCATCAATACGGTGTCAACCAAGCTCACGGCCTTTGCGATTGGCGCGATGTTTGGTGGCTTTGCCGGATGTTTCTTTGCCGCGCGTCAAGGCTTTATCAGCCCTGAGAGTTTCGTGTTCCTTGAATCAGCGCAGATCCTCGCCATCGTGGTGTTGGGTGGCATGGGATCTCTGATTGGTGTTGTGATTTCCTCCATCGCGCTCGTTGGCGGCATTGAAATTCTGCGCGAGCTTGATTTCTTGAAACAGGTTTTCGGACCGAATTTTGATCCCGCACAATTTCGTATGCTGATTTTCGGATCAGCGATGGTGGTGATGATGCTGTGGAAGCCTCGTGGACTGGTCTCCAAGCGTGAACCGACCATCTTCTTGAAAGAACGCAAGTCGATCTCCGGATCCTTCGTGAAGGAGGGCCACGGCTAATGTCGACAACGCTTCTCTCCATCGATCATCTCACCATGCGCTTTGGCGGTCTGACCGCTGTGAATGATTTGTCATTCGCCGTACGCAAGGGCGAGATCACCGCGCTGATCGGGCCCAATGGCGCAGGCAAAACAACCGTGTTCAATTGCATCACGGGGTTTTACAAGCCAACCGAAGGCATGATGACCTTGCGTCATGCCAATGGCCGCGATTTTCTTTTGGAACGCATGCCCGACCACGAGATCAACTGGAAAGCGAAAGTGGCGCGCACCTTCCAGAATATTCGTCTCTTCTCCGGCATGACCGTGCTCGAAAATCTTCTGGTGGCACAGCACAATCCTTTGATGGTGGCATCGGGCTTTTCCATTCTTGGAATTTTCGGCGTGAAATCATTCAAGGCAAAAGAAAAGGAAGCGGTTGAACACGCGGTCTATTGGCTTGAAAAAGCAGGCCTCATGGATCGCGCTGATGATCCGGCCGGTGATTTGCCTTATGGCGATCAACGTCGCCTCGAAATTGCACGCGCGATGTGCACGCGGCCGACATTGTTGTGTCTTGATGAGCCGGCGGCGGGTTTGAACCCGAAAGAAAGCGCGGATTTGAACGCGCTCTTGATGACGATCCGCAAGGATCATGACACATCGATTCTGCTGATCGAACATGACATGTCGGTTGTGATGAAAATTTCCGACCATATTGTGGTGCTGGATTATGGTGTGAAAATTTCCGATGGCACGCCGGACTTTGTGAAGAACGATCCGAAGGTCATCGCCGCCTATTTGGGTGTGGAAGATGATGAAAGCCTGGAGGCTATCCGATGAGTGAGAGCCCATCCATGCTGCAAGTGCGCGGCGTAAAAACCTATTATGGCAACATCATCGCTTTGAAGGGCGTCGATCTCGACGTGAAGAAGGGCGAGATTGTCACGATGATTGGCGCCAATGGCGCCGGTAAATCGACGCTGATGATGACGATCTTCGGCAAGCCGCAGGCGCGTGAAGGCAGTATTCATTTCGAAGGTCGTGATATCACAAAAATGCCGACCCATGAAATTGCGCGCCTCTCGATTGCGCAATCACCTGAAGGCCGTCGGATTTTTCCGCGCATGACGGTGTATGAAAATCTGCAAATGGGTGCATCGGTAAATGGGTTTTCTCATTTCAACGATGATCTTGAGCGGATGTTCACACTGTTCCCGCGGCTCAAAGATCGCATTCAGCAACGCGGTGGTACGCTGTCGGGCGGTGAGCAACAAATGCTCGCGATTGCGCGCGCTTTGATGGCGCGACCAAAATTGTTGTTGCTCGATGAACCGTCACTCGGTCTTGCGCCCATGATTGTGCGCCAGATTTTCGATGCCATTCGCGATCTCAATAAAAACGAGGGGCTGAGCGTGTTCCTCGTTGAACAAAACGCCTATCACGCGTTGCGGCTCGCCCATCGCGGCTATGTGATGGTGAATGGCGTTATCACTCTATCGGGAACGGGCAAGGATTTGCTCTCGAACCCGCAGGTTCAAGCGGCCTATCTTGAAGGCGGACATCATTAATCACGGGAGTGACAGCCTCATGCAGGGCATACTCTACGAAGAAGGCTCGGTTGGCCTCTTTCTGCTGGTGAGCGTGTTTTTGGGTGGCGGGGCCGCATGGCTCTCAGGCCGCGCGCTCGCGCGCGCCTGGCTCGGCCGCGGACGGCTCTTGGCTTATGTGCTTCTACTGACCTGTGGCGTGCGGTTTTTGCATTTCGCATTGTTTGAAGGCCATTTGCTGACGCTGCATTATTTCCTCGTCGACGCGGTGGTTTTGATCATTTTCGGCCTTTTGGGCTTTCAATATCAACGCGCCGAGCAGATGGCGCGGCAATATAGCTGGCTCTACGAGCGTTCAGGACCCTTTTCCTGGCGCGCGCGGAACGCCGCATAAACATCGAATTTCGCCCATTCCGGCACGATTTTCGTGTGGCATGGGCGCTCAGTTTCGGGCAATACTGGTCCAAACGGTCCTCTATTGTCCGTTGAACCGGTCCCTCTCATGACGGGTGGGACCACAAGACCCAAGGGGAGTTTAAGAATGAAGAAAGTTCTGTTGACGAGCATCGCGCTCGGCGCCGCGTTGGCGCTTTCAGGCGTTGCCCGTGCTGACATCAAGGTCGGCGTTGCTGGCCCGCTCACGGGCCCAAATGCGGCCTTCGGCGCGCAGCTCCAAAAGGGCGCTGAACAGGCGGCCGAAGACATCAACGCAGCCGGCGGCATCAATGGCGAGAAGATCGTTCTCTCGTTCGGCGATGACGTGTCTGATCCGAAGCAGGGCGTTTCGGTTGCCAACAAATTCGTTGGTGACGGCGTCAAGCTCGTCGTTGGTCACTTCAACTCAGGCGTGACGATTCCGGCTTCTGAAGTCTATCAGGAAAACGGCATCATCGTGATCACACCTTCGGCGACAAATCCGAAGCTGACAGAACGCGGCATGTGGAACACATTCCGTACCTGCGGTCGTGACGATCAGCAGGGCGCAGTTGCCGGCAAGTACATCAAGGACAACTTCGCAAACAAGAAGGTTGCGTTCATCCATGACAAGACCACCTATGGTCAGGGTCTTGCGGACGAAACCAAGAAGGCAGCGAATGCTCTTGGCATCAAGGAAGTCATGTACGAAGGCATCAATGCCGGCGAAAAGGATTTCTCGGCACTCGTGTCGAAGATCAAGGCGGCTGGCGTCGAAGTCATCTACTGGGGCGGCTTGCACACCGAAGGTGGCTTGATCGTTCGTCAGTCACGTGATCAGGGCATCAAGGCCGTGTTCATGTCAGGCGACGGCATCACCTCGGACGAGTTCGCCACGATCGGCGGCCCAGGTGTTGAAGGCACGCTCATGACCTTCCCACCAGAGCCTCGCAACCATCCGGAAGCGAAGGACGTGATCAAGAAGTTCGAAGCAAAGAACTTCAATCCAGAAGCGTATACGCTCTATTCCTATGCAGCGCTTCAGATCCTCGCGCAGGCTGCGAACAACATTAAGTCGAACGACCCCAAGAAGATTGCCGAAGAAATGCACTCCGGCAAAGCCTTCAAGACCGTCATCGGCGACATCTCCTATGACAAGAAGGGTGACATCACCCGTCCTGACTACACGATGTATGTGTGGAAGAAGGTCGGCGACAAGATCACCTATGTCGAAATGCAGTAATCACTGCTCTGATCTTTCCAAGATCAACGGAAAAGGCGGCCTTCGGGCCGCCTTTTTTGTTGGCTCACCCCAATTTCCCTAACGCCGGAAATGTTTCGATCAACCAGAAGGACAAAAGATTGATGGAACCGGTGAGAAAGGCGATGCCGGTGAGAATGAGCAAGACGCCCATGGCTTTTTCAACCTTGCCGATATGTTTGCGAAAGCGGTTCATGAAACCGGCAAAGCGTTCCATCGCGAAGGCAGCCATGATGAAGGGAATGCCAAGACCCAAAGAATAAACAAACAGAAGCGATGCGCCGCGGCCCACACTGTCTTCGGATCCCGCAACCGCGAGAATGGCCGCAAGCACCGGCCCGATGCAGGGCGTCCATCCAAACGCGAAAGCGAGCCCCATCACATAAGCGCCCAAAGGGCCTGCGGGCTTTTCTACCTGCACACGCTTTTCACGAAACAACAGCGCGATGCGAAACACGCCGATGAAATGCAATCCCATCGCAATGATGGCGATGCCTGCAAAAAGCGACAAGAGATCCAGATAGGCGCGAATGGTTTGGCCGAGCACGGAGGCCGTTGCCCCCAAAAGCACAAACACGGTTGAAAAGCCGAGCACGAACAAAAAGGCCACAAGCGGCAGATCGCGACGCACGCGGCGCTCGCCACCCGCCGCGAAATCCTCAATCGCCGTCCCCGCCATGAAAGACAGATAAGGCGGCACAAGCGGCAATACACAGGGGCTCAAAAAGGAAATGAGGCCGGCAAAAGCGGCAACGGGATAGGTCACATCGGTCATGACGGAGTGATACGCCGCGCGCAGAGGGCGAGCAAGTCGAGGTCTTGCCACCTCCCCCGCCATAAGCCACTCTTCCGCCCATGAAAAATCTGATCACGGATATAGACGGCGTGCGCGTTGGCGAGGCCCATGACAAAGCCGCCGCGACGGGCGTGACTGCGATTGTTTTTGATCGCCCTTCTGTCGCCTCCATCGCCACGCTCGGCGGTGCGCCGGGCTTGCGGGACACGGGCTTACTTGAACCGGAAATGACGGTGGATCAGGTCGATGCGATTTTGCTCTCGGGCGGATCGGCTTTCGGGCTTGATGCGGCAGGCGGTGCAATGGCCGCTCTCGTCGAACAGGGACGCGGCTATGAAGTGGGCCCGGCACGCGTGCCGATTGTGCCGCAAGCCATTCTGTTTGATCTCTTGAATGGCGGCAACAAAGATTGGGGTCGTATGCCGCCTTATTGGGAGTTGGGCTTTCGCGCCACAAAGTCCGCTTCGCTTGATGTGGCTCTCGGCAATGCGGGAGCCGGCTATGGCGCAACCACCGCAACGCTCAAAGGCGGGCTTGGCTCAACAAGCGTGACCACGCCTTCAGGATATAAGGTTGGCGCGATTGTCGCTGTGAATGCCGTTGGCACCGTCACCATCGGAGATGGTCCGCATTTCTGGGCCGCGCCCTATGAGCGGGGCGATGAGTTTGGTGGGTTTGGCCTCCCAAAAACGATTTCCGAGGAGGATCTTCGCCCGCGCCTGAAAGGCGCGGCGCCCCGCGCGAACACTGTGATCGCCTGTGTCGTCACCGATGCCGTGCTGACAAAAGCCGAATGCAAAAGACTGGCGCTTGCCGCCCATGACGGTATGGCGCGCGCCATTCGCCCTTCGCATACGCCCATGGACGGGGACACGGTGTTTGCCGCCGCAACAGGAACAAAGCCCCTCACAAATGGAGTGATTGATCTCACCGAACTCTGCATAGCGGCGGCTGACGTGTTGGCGCGCGCGATTGCACGGGGTGTCTATGAGGCCGAGGCGCTGCCGTTTGAAGGGGCGCACCCTGGGTGGAAGAACAGGTTTTCAGCCCGCTGATTTGTGAGCAAGATGGTTCAAATCCTCTTGCTTATGATATCATGTTATGATACTAAATCTTTCATCGGCGCATCGCACAACACTCGCTGAAATTTTCGCCGAGCCGCCACGGGCCTCATTGGCTTGGCGAGATATTGAAGCGCTGCTCATGGCCTGTGGTGCTGAACGATCAGAAGGAAGCGGCTCGCGCATACGCTTCGCCCTGAATGGCGTGCGTTCGGTATTCCATCGACCGCACCCGAAAAAAGAAATCGATAAAGGCGCATTAAAATCCATGCGCCGCTTTTTGACGGAGGCGGGAATTCGTCCATGAACCGTATGACCTATAAATCATATGAAGCGCGCATCGACTATGATGAAGATGCCGAATTGTTTCATGGCGAAGTGATTAATTTGCGCGACGTGATTACGTTTCAAGGCAAGTCGGTTAAAGAGTTAAAGCACGCATTTGCAGACTCGGTTCAAGACTATCTGGCCTATTGTGATGAACGTGGCGAGGCACCTGAAAAACCCTATTCTGGACAATTGGTCTTACGCATCGAGTCGCCGCTGCACCGTAACGCCGCTTTGGCTGCACGCCGCGCGGGTCTAAGCCTTAACAAATGGATTGCCGGTCTTCTTGAAAAAGAAACCGAACATAAGACTTAATCAAAAGATGTGTTCTAAAACCGATCCACCCGATAAGGCGTCGGATCAGTAAAGGGCTCTTCGCCCGCAATCAGTTCGGCAATCAAACGACCTGTGACCGCTGACATCGTCAAACCGTGATGCGCGTGGCCGAAGGCGAACCACATGCCTTGATGTTGCGGCGCTTTGCCGATGAAGGGCAACATATCACCGGTGCAGGGACGTGAGCCCATCCAAGGTTCTCTATCGCGGCGTTCAGCGAGCGGAAAAAATTTGCGCGCTTTGGGTTCCAGTTTTTCCAATTGAACCGGGGTGGGCTTTGCATCGCGATGCGCGAATTCAGCACCTGTCGTTAACCGCACGCCATTGGCCATCGGGGCGAGAACATAAGAATTGTCTGCGTCATAAACCGTATAATTGAGAATGGCATTACCCGTTGTCGCATAATGCATGTGATAGCCGCGCTTCACACCCATGGGCAAATCATAGCCAAAGCGTTTGACAAACTCTTGCGCCCAAGGCCCTAACGCGATCACAACATCTTTTGCACGCACTGATCCACTCGGTGTATCGATCATCCAGAACGCGCCATTGCGCCGCAAACTATTGGCATCGCCATGAAGATGGGCACCGCCGCGCTGTTCAAACAGAGCACGATAGGCACGCGAGAGTCCTTGCGGATCGGAGATATTGGCGGGGTCTTTGTAATGCACCGCGCCAATCACACCATCGCCCAAATGCGGCTCACGTTCGGCAAGCGCCGCGCGATCCAGAAATTCAGCGGTAACACCAAAAGTTTTTAATTTTTCAGCATCGGCAACAGCGGCGCGTCCTTTGGCTTCGCTGCGCCAGGCTTTAATCCATCCCGTGCGACGCATGAGTGCCTCGGCACCGGCTGCTGCAATCAAAGGCTCATGTTCAGAAAGACAATTCTCAATCAGCGGACGCGCGCCCGCGATTGCGCGCTTGTAGCGTTCAGGCTCCGAATTCCACCAATAGCGCGCGAGCCAAGGGGCAACGGTGAACAAAGCGCTCAAATGATAATGCGCATCCGTGCGCGCATTGAACGCATAGCCGATCAGTTCGCCGAGATCCCGCGGAAACGCATAAGGCAGGAAGGAGGCGCGCTCGATAATGCCGGCATTGCCAAAGCTCGTTTGCGAACCCGCCTCGACCCGATCGATGAGCGCGACGCCTTTGCCTTTTTCCTGCACCTTAAGCGCAACGCCGAGGCCAACAATCCCCGCCCCCAGCACCATCACATCCAGATCACGCGCGGCCATTACATCTCTCCTACTGGCATCGTGTTTTGACAAAGCCGGACCCGCTCGGCAAGCCGCGCGGGCGCGAAACAACCGTGTAATTCCCCGGACCTGACGAGAACGCTGCATTGTGTCGCACGCGAGCGGATGCTATCGGGCCCCTATGTCACGCCCCATCCAGATTGTGCCCTCGATTCTTGCTGCCGATTACGCTCACCTTGGCGACGAGGTGGTGGCGGCGGATAGGGCGGGCGGCGACCGCTTTCATCTCGATGTCATGGACGGCCATGTTGTCAAAAATCTGAGTTTCGGGCCGGACACGATCCGCGCGATCCGCCCTTTGACCCAAAAACCGTTCGAAGTGCATTTGATGGTAACACCGGCCTGCGACTGGATCGGCGCGCTCAAAGCCGCCGGGAGTGATCGCATTCTGATCCATGTCGCGCTTGAAGCTGACACCGCGGCCATTATGCACGCCATCCGCGAAGCCGGCATGGCCGCGGGACTTGTCTTGACGCCGGATGATCCGGCCGCGAGCGTGACGCCCTATCTTGATCTCATCGATTACATCAATGTGTTGACCGTCACGCCCGGTTTTGGCGGGCAAAGTTTTTTGACGTCGATGATGCAGAAAGTCAGCACGCTTAAGACCTTGATCGGCGCGCATGCGATTGATCTGGCCGTTGATGGCGGGGTCAATCAAGCCACGGTTGAAGTGGCCGCCCGCGCGGGAGCGAATATCTTCATTGCCGGAACCGGCATTTTTGCAACAGGCCGCACGCATTATGCACAAACCATCAACGCGATGCGTCAGGCGGCCGAAACAGGCCGCGCCGCTTAAAGGAGAGTGACCCGATGATCCCCCGTTATAGCCGCCCCGACATGGTCGCCATTTGGTCGCCAGAAACCAAATTCCGCATTTGGTTCGAGATTGAAGCGCATGCGTGTGATGCGATGGCCGAACTCGGTGTCATTCCGAAATCCGCGGCTAAAACGATTTGGGAAAAAGGCGGCGCGGCTCAATTCGATGTCGAAAAAATCGACGCAATTGAACGTGAAGTCAAACATGATGTGATCGCGTTTCT
Organism: Hyphomicrobiales bacterium; assembly: GCA_947455645.1. Lineage (GTDB taxonomy): Bacteria > Pseudomonadota > Alphaproteobacteria > Rhizobiales > Beijerinckiaceae > CAIUPE01. The sequence continues at coordinate 21,840 of CANGPA010000027.1, forward strand.
AACCCATCTTGCCGAATTCATTGGCGATGATGCGCGTTTCGTGCATCA
>CANGPA010000028.1 GCA_947455645.1 Hyphomicrobiales bacterium
CCAACTCCGAGAAATTCTGGTGCATTTTGGATTCCAACAGCGAGAGAAACCGTCTTCATAATTTCTGAAAAAAAAGCGATGAGTTCGCTCTCATTGCATTTTGTGTTCAAGGGCGGTTGGATGATCAGCGCGTTTGCGCCAGCGGCTTCTGCATCTTGAGCTAAAACTTTGGCTTCATTTAAGTCTTTACCGGCAATGGTCGCAATCAAAGGCACACGATCAGCAATGTCCTCTCTTGCCCATGCAACGAGCGTGCGCCGCTCCTGAACGGAGAGCGCGGCGACTTCCGTGATAAGGCCAAGAATAGCTATACCGGGTGCGCCTGCGGCGATTATGGCTTCGATTTGTTGCCGCCAGGCGATACGATCAAGGGCGCCATTCGAATCAAAAAACGCATAGAGAATGGGGTAAATTCCCCCTTCGCCAAAACCGTTCTTCTTCAAATGATCCCCCTGATCGCATGGTTCGGTTAATATAGAGATCGTCACCGCCCGGTAATCGATTGCCGCCGGACCCGTCGTTCAATAATCGTTTGCAAAACAACCGAAACGACAATCACAAGTCCAAAGCACAATTGCGTATAAAACGCATTGATCCCTGCCGATACGATACCGGCATTAATGGCCCCAATAATATAGGACGCCACCAAAGATCCGATAATGCTACCCGTGCCGCCAAAGACAGACGTTCCGCCAAGAAACACAGATGCAATTGTATTAAGCAAGAATCCGTCGCCTGTTGTTGGCCAGAAGTAGAAACCGACAAAGGAGGTCATCAGTCCCGCAAATACCGCCACGATGCCGACGAGAACAAAGGCGCGAGTCTTAACACTGACAACATTGATACCCATTAAACGTGCACTGGTTGGATTATCGCCAACCAAGAAAACATGTGCACCAAACCGTGTCCGGTTAAGAAGAATCCAAAGTATGGCGGCGATCAACAAGCACCAGAGTGACTGAACCGGAAAGCCGAAGGGCGCTGAATTAAAGAGAAGGTGCCCGAGAGGATAGTTTTCTTCGGTTAGGGGAACGCCTGTACCGTTCATCAAAATCAACTCGATGCCTCGATAAAGAAACGATGTACCGATGGTGATGACAAGAGACGGTATATTCAGCCGCGCAATCAACGCGCCATTGATCCAGCCGCACAAGGCGCCGGTCGCAAATCCAATGGCAAGCGCGAGGATGTCCGGGATGCCCGCTTTCGCCGATAAGCAAAATGCCGCGGTACCAAGTGCCATGATGGAGGGAAAGGACAGGTCAATTTCACCGGTAATGACAACAAAAGTCAGCGCGAGTGCAATGACGCCAAAAAGCGGTGTTGTTTGTGCAAAGGCTTTATAGATATCGATATCGAGAAACACCATTGGTGCGGCGATAACGAAAGCCAGCCACATCGCGAGGCCGACGCCAATAATTCCAATTTGGGAACCATAGCGGCGCATTACCGATGGCGGAGCAACGCGATTGTTTTTCGCTGGCGCTTTGGAAGGTGCGTGTTGTTCGTTGGTCATGATTTTTGCCCCTTCATCATAATCAGTCGATCGAGCCCGAACGCGCGACGCGATAGAGTCGTTCGATCAGCTCATCAATGGAGATGTCCGTTTTACGATAAATGCCAGCCACTCGGCCGCGATCGAGCACATAGAGCCGATCGACTACGGGATAGACGTGAAAAATATTGTGATCGATGAAGATAGCCGATTTGCCAGCTTTCTTGATGCCCTCGACAAAATCCAGCGTTTTCTTGGTTTCCGAGAGCGAGAGACCCATCGTCGGCTCGTCGAGAATAACCAATTTCGCATCAAAATAAAGCGCACGTGTAATTGCTACACCTTGTTTTTCACCGCCTGACATTGTGGTGACAACATTGTCCGGATGCACAGCAGCTGAGGTAAAGCCCATATGTTGGCTCATGAGGCGGGCCGCCTCGGAGCGCATTTTGCCGACATCGAGCAAACCCCATTTATTCAAGGGTTCGCGGCCCATAAACATGTTTCGCCAAATGGGTTGCTTCTCGCACAAAGCGCGTTCTTGATAGACGGTTTCAATACCAAGAGATCGTGCACGCGCCGTTGACCAATCATCAATGCGCTTGCCGTCGAAATAGATTTCACCCCCATCATCGGGGCTGTGATAACCCATTACGGTTTTCACAAGCGTAGATTTCCCGGCACCATTATCGCCAAGCAAGCCAACAATCTCTCCCGGATAAACGGAGAAATTGATGTCCGATAATGAACGGACTTCGCCAAATGTCTTCGATACATTGCGAAGCTCGATGACGGGCGAACGGGTTAGTGGAGCGGTTGCGGACATGGGTCCCTCGAATGGTTGGGAGTGGGAGGAGGGGGCCTGATTAATTCAGCTCAGGCCCCCTCGGTATTTATTGATCTAATTGTAATCAGCGAATTTCAACAGCCGCCAAAGGTGCCACCGCTGCAACATTGGACTTGTCAACAAAGGCGCCAGCCGTGTTGATGTCCAATCCCGAGAAGCCGAACTTCTTGGTCAGGCAGATATTCAGCATTGGAATATAGCCTTGCAGGAAGGGCTGCTGGTCAATCACAAGATTTTGATAGCCGTCCTCAATCGCTTTCGCGGTGTTGGGCGACATATCAAAGCCAGCGAAAAGAACCTGGCCAGGCTTTAACGATGCTGCTTTTGCATAGACCGAGACGTTCGATGTCAAGCCACCGTGATCGGTCACAACGATTTTGATGTCCTGATCTTTTTTCATTACGCCGACAAAGGTTGCGGTACCGGCATTCGGATCAGCATTCGTTGCCGAATCGATTTCTTGGTAGATAACTTTTGCCCCAATTTTTTCGAAGGCATCGACCACGCCGACTGTCCGCTGACCCCGGTCACCGCCCTGTCCTTTGAGGCCCCAGACGAACACCTTATCGCCAGACTTCAAGCCGGCCCGTTTGGCAGCTTCAGAGCCGAGAGCGAAACCAGCTTTATAGTTTGGTGCACCAACATAACCAAAGCCATTCGCGGAATATTTTTCCTGTGCCTTTGGCAATGATGTGTTCAAGCTCGTGAAGATCGTGCCCTGCTTATAGGCCTGATCGACCAGCGGATCGGTTGCGTCATCGCCGCCGAAACCGTAAGTGGCGATGCCATCAACTTTGGTTGCAATGGCTTGCTTGATCTGGGTCAACATTTTGTTCGGATCCCAGTCAGAGAAGTAATAGGTGACTGTTGGACCGAGATCGAGTTCAGCCTGGCGAAATCCGTTATAAACATTGTTCGCAAACACGCCGCCCTGAGGGCCGCCCGGGAATGCGGCAATCTTCACGCCTTCGCACCATTTCGCTTTTGGATCAGCCGCTGAAGCACCGGTTACGCCTAATGCCGCAACAAATCCGACCGTAGCACACAAAGCCAATTTTGCTTGTCTTGACGTCATAGTCATCCTCCCTCATGCAGGATTTTGAGTGATGCAGGCCATCGCCAGCCTGCAGAATTGCCCGCTTATGCGGGATTGATTTGCGGAGTTACGCATAAAGATCCTCCGCAGCGATATCGAGAAGATGCAGCATTGCCTTTCGCGCACCTTCACTGTCTCTAAATCGAATGCGCTCCATGATTTGATAATGCGCATCGATGACATTCTTGTCCATATATTCCGATGTTACAAAAAAGGCAGCGCGCAACGCAGCCTCAATCGTGCTTGTGAGCGCCTTCAAGACGATGTTGTGACTGGCCCCAATCACGGCGTGATGAAATTGTACGTCGGCTTCGTTGCATGCACTCATATTGATCTGTGCGTGTTTTCGCATGGAGTCATAAGCACACTCAATTAAAGCGAGGTCTTGCGCCGTGGCGCGCTCGGCAGCGATTTCAGCAGCCGCCGGTTCAATAATCCGTCGCGATTCAACAAGACTTTCAAGAAACCGGGCATCACGACGAATATCGGGATGCCAAGACAGAAGATCGGGATCAAGAACCCGCCAATCTTCTTGTGCACGCACCCGAATGCCGATGCGGGGGCGACTTTCAATGAGACCTTTCGCCGAGAGAACTTTAATGGCCTCACGTATGGTTGTGCGACTTACCGCAAGCGTGAGCGCAAGCTCGCCTTCGCCTGGCAGTGACTCTCCCGGCTTAAATTCACCGCCGAGAATGCGACCACCCAGACGACGTACAACGGCGCTGTGCATTTTGCCATTGGCACCGGTATCTGGCGGTGTCGGCCTATCATACGCATTTACGGAAACCGTTGCTGTCATGTGGGCGCCTTCAATCGTGATACATGACGGATTTGCCACCATCGATCACGATGGCCGTCGCATTGATGAAAGGCGCTTCGTCAGACGCGAGAAAAACCGCCGTCATCGCCACTTCTTCGGGCTTTCCGATCCGTTTTGGAGGGTGCATGTCATAGGTACGGCGGCGTTCAGCATCAGGGTCTGCGAATGTATTCCAATAATCAACCGCGATTTGGGTCTCGATATAGCCGGGTGAAATCGCATTCACCCGAATTCCTTCCGACGCGTATTGAATGCCGAGCGCGCGTGTCAAACCCAGTAGGCCGTGTTTGGCGACCGGATAGGGGAATGTGTTCGGAATAATCGCAAAGGAGTGCACAGAGGCGATATTCACTACTGTGCCAGATTTCCGTTCGCGCATGCCCGGCAATACAGCCTTTGTGCAGTGCCAAACCCCTTCAAGATCGACGGAGAAGCAGCGCCGCCATTCCTCTTGTGTCATCTCAAGCGGTTCATGAAAGACATTGATGCCGGCATTGTTCACAAGAATATCGACGCGACCGAAGATCTCTATAGCTTGACGAACTGTTAAGTCACAATTTTTGGCGTCAGCAACATTGGTCTTTATAAAATGGGCACGACGTCCGGTTTGCGCAATCGAATCAGCAACGGCTTTGCCCGTTATTTCATTCTGTTCGGCGATGATAAGGTCAGCGCCTTCTTGTGCAAAGGCACGCGCAATGGCTTCGCCGATCCCCTGTCCGGCGCCGGTAATGATCGCAATCTTGTTTTTCAAACGATCAGCCATGCCTCACCAGTCAACAATCGTGCCATCATCCATAACGGCGTTGACCGTATGGATGATTTCGGGCGCAAAAGGGTGTTTCGCGCAGACGGCTTCATCGACCTCAATACCTAAGCCTGGCGCTTCAGGTACTTGCCAGAAACCGTCCACCATTCGGATTGGTCCCTGTACAACATCAAAATACCAAGGCACCGCGCCAACCATTTCCTCTTGAATGACGTGATTGGGCGTTGAAACGGCAAAATGGAGTGCCGCAACACCCGCTATGGGACCCAAAGGATTATGGGGCGCGACACCAATCGAAACTGCCTCCGCCATTGCGGCGATTTTTTTGGCTTCGAGCAACCCGCCGCAATGACAAATATCGGGTTGAGCGATGTCGACGGCTCGGGATTGGAACAAGTCATTAAATTCTAGTCGATCAACGAGGCGTTCTCCAGTTGCCAAGGGAATCGATGTCTTTTTCGCGATCTCGATGAGGCCAGCGGTGTCTCCTGGCGGGAGCACTTCTTCGACAAACATGGGGCGGCTGGGTGCCAGTGCCTCAATATAAGCAAGCGCTGCTGATGCAGAAGCCGGGCGTCCGTGAAAATCAACCATGATCTCAATCGAATTCCCGACTGAGGCTCGTAAAGCTTCCATCATGCGGCCCACTTTGTCGACGTCCGGCGGCGGCGCATGGTAATGTGTGTAGGGAATGAACACCGCTTTGAAAGCGCGATAGCCTTTGGCGACGACATCATGAGCCCTTTGAATTAAGGGTTCGGCATCAAGTGTTTCATAAACGGCGCGCATATCGCCAAGACCAAGATGCGTATAGACCGCAACCTTATCGCGTACTTTGCCGCCAAGTAGCCGCCAGACGGGCACATTCAGCCATTTGCCCATAATGTCCCAAAGCGCGATCTCAATGCCGGAAATGGCGCTCATGCCAATAACGCCAAGGCGCCAAAAACTGTGCTTTTTCAAAATGCGCACAAGCTGCTCGATATCGCGGGGGTCTTTTCCAATCAGAAGCGGCGCAAGGTCTTCGATCGCACCCGCAACTGCGCGTGTCTTCCATTCAAGCGTGGCTTCGCCCCAGCCATAAAGACCAGACATGTTTGTTTCGATGCGGACAAAAACCCAATTCCGCATTTCAGCATTGACAATGCGCGTTGTAACCGACGTGATCTTCACCTCGGCAACCTCCTCCCCCTCAGCCTGCATTTTACAGGCTTGATACGATAATAATTTTTTATTTATCGTATTAATGAAGCTAGGGGCTGGCCGTGTAACCTGTCAAGGGGAGATGATGATGCGGGTTGAGCTTGCACACAGATGCAACAACAGTCTGGGTGAGGGGATTATTTGGTCAGCAAAAGATCGCGAGATACAATGGACCGACATTCTGGGTCAGACATTTTGGCGGTTTGATCCGGTCAGCGGCCAGGCGATCACAACGCCTTTGGGCGAGCGCCTATCATGCTTTGCTGCTTTGGGTGGGGGGCAATTGCTCGCGGGATTTGCGTCGGGGCTCGCGCGATTAGATATAAGTTCAGGACAGCGCACCCTGATTTCCGAAATTGAAGAGGATCTACCCACAACCCGCTTGAATGATGGCAAGCTCGATCGTCAGGGGCGCTTCGTTTTCGGAACGATGGATGAGTCGGCCGCAGGGCCGTCTCCACTCGGCCACCTCTGGAGTTATGATGGGCGCTCTCAACCTAAGCGTCTTATAAATGATGTACGAATTTCAAATAGTATCGCTTTCTCACCCGATGGAACTTTGATGTATTTTGCAGACACGCCCAATCGGCGTATTGATGTTTTTGATTATGATGGCGAAAGTGGAACGCCTTCAAATCGTCGTGTCTTCGTTCAATTGGGTTCGGATGCGGGATATCCTGATGGATCGACCGTGGATGCCGAGGGATATTTGTGGAATGCGGAATGGGATGGCGGTCGCGTCGTGCGGTATAATCCCAATGGATCGATCGACCGCATCGTTCAGATTCCCGTTCCACTGGTCACTTGTTGTGCGTTTGGTGGACCCGATCTGACACAACTCTATGTAACAACGGCGTGCGTAACGCTCGACGATGATACGTTGAAAAAGGCGCCGCTCTCAGGATCTCTGTTCGTGATTAATACTGATATTAAAGGGCTCTGTGACGCTGACCCTTTGTATCAATGATTGGGACACCAAACATTTCAAAATCAAAACCAACTAATTAAAATAAGATGATTTGAGTGGAAACATAAAACAATGCCGGGAAGGTTGTGATCCAGGCGAAAAAAAACCGGTTCAAACCAAAATACCAAAAGACAAGAAGGTGAAAGACGGTCCCGATTAAACAGAAAAAGATCATAAGAATTGGATCGAACAGTGCTAGTGATACCGAAATTTCCCAAATGATAAAGGCCCAAGAACATAATAAAGCAATAGGGCGAGATCGGAATATACTGTTTGCCCGAAGAGGGCCAAAAATTCCATTATTAAGAAAGATTGGTAGTGCTCGTCCCGAGCGCCATTCGGGGGCCAATAATTTAACGCCTCCCGAGATCACATAAGATGAGGCGGAATGGATGGCGATGTAGATCAGTCCAGCGCGCCAAAACAAATCCGAATTATCAGACCCATTACCCATCGCTCCAATAGCCGCGCCTGTCAGCGCGACGATTGTCATAAAATCACTTCCACCATTAAAAGCACCGCGCCAACGAATAAGAATTTGAATCGTACCGAGCAAAAGAAAGAGTATAATCGAAAGAGTAGCATTAAAAAAAATGATATAAAGAGATAAGCAGATCCTAAGACCAATATGAACACGATAGATCTGTTCTATTGATAAAAACTCAAACAATTTGGAAACCCAGCTCCACATGGGAGACAGGTCACTTTTTTGAACGGCATACGACCAAACACCCCGTTCGCCTGTATCATCAACGAGTGATAAATATTCGATTGATTGAATTATTAAATTCAATCCAAGTAAAATCTCCAGTATACGAGCCATCGGAAAAAGAACTTCACTCACGATCAAGTCTCAAATTTGGTGATTGTAATACAAGATCATCTTCAGTTACTAAATCCTGTCCCAATTCCGGTGACATGATCCGAAATTGAAATTCATTGGCTTCATATTTTTGTGATCTTAAAATTTTTCGTACGAGTCTATCGACCATCCGATAGGATACAAGTTTTGAAACTTCTGAGTCTTTTTGAATGTTCATACAATCGCGGGTCAATTGCTCAATTAAAGTTTGCTCAAGCAGTTTTAGATTAACCTCCGGATTGAAAATAAGATAACGCAGCGAACGTCGCATTTTCGGAAGATAAAGTACCCAATCGGACCATTCAGCAGGTGTTAAAATGCCTGAAGACTCGTGATGTAATTTTTTGCACCGATAATAGAGCCGCGGCACGCGTCCAAGTCCATGGAAAAACTGCCAACTGGGAAACAGGCTTCGAAAAAGAAACAGCGAAGGGTGGGTGATTGACCGGCTTCCGAATATTAAAACGGCAAGCAAAAAGCAAAAATAGAGACCAATGGGAACGAGATTGACGAGCACGGTTACTCACTGACGCGGGTGGAAGATTTCGCAACAATTAGCCATCTGAGGCAGGAAAAGCTAGTCCCAGATGGACTCAAGAGCCTTTTGGTTGACATTTTTATATTGACTATAATTATACTGGGCCAAGAGTACATGGTTGGATAAGTTCCGCGTTGGTGGTCTATTTCGTGATAAAATCGAAATGGTTCATATGCTAAAGGCAATGGTCTCTAAGAAAATTATGAAAAAATAACTCCCAGAACAGGCTTCGTATTGCATCATGTCGGCTAAAACGGTTTTAATTACCGGAGGCGTGGGAGGAATAGGTTTTGGCATTGCTCAAGCTTTTCTCCATATAGGTTATCGTGTGGTCGTCACGGGCATTCAGGCCGATGATGTATCTGCAATACAAAAATCCGAAAATCTTAAAGCTGTGAAGCTTGATGTAACGGATCAGCAATCGGTTAACGATCTCATCGGGTCCCTTGATCGTCTTGATGCCTTGGTAAATTGTGCGGGGATCATTGCGAGGGGTAAGGAATTTGATCTTGAGGTATTTGAGCGCGTCATTTCAGTCAATTTGACGGGTACAATGCGTATGTGCGTTGCTGCTCATTCGTTGTTAAAAAGATCCGAATCGGGTGCAATTGTTAATCTGGCGTCGATGTTGAGTTATTTTGGCGGTGGCCTAGTGCCCGCCTACTCAGCTTCCAAAGGCGGGATTGTCCAATTGACGAAATCGCTCGCCATTGCTTGGGCTGCGGACAAAATTCGCGTTAATGCGGTTGCGCCGGGTTGGATCGAAACAGAGTTAACGCGACCTTTGACTGAAAATTCCATGCGTTCAGATCAAATTCTCACAAGGACACCATTGAATCGTTGGGGGCGTCCCGATGATATCGGTCCAACAGTCTATCACCTTTGTTCTGATGCTGCGCGATTCATTACGGGCACTGTTGTTAACATCGATGGTGGCTACGCTGTCACTTAAGGGATGAATTTTCTCTCCCAAGAGAAATTGGTGGATTTATTCAGAAGGTCTTAAGTTATGATTGAAACACTCGTTCCTTATCGCCATCCAATGCCACAAGATGCCGCATCGGACATCGTTATTCATGATGTTGTTCCGGTCGATGAGAAATTATGGGTACCGCAAGCGGATGGCGTTTCTTTTCGGCCTCTATGCCTTTGCGCCAGTCGCGGTTATTGGGTCAATTTGCTTCGTGTGAGACGATCTGGATTTTTGTCAAGGCATCGCCATCCACAACCCGTCCATGGTTATGTGATCAAAGGGTCTTGGCGCTATTTGGAGCATGATTGGATTGCGACGGAGGGATCATATGTGTATGAGCCGCCGGGCGAAACGCATACGCTGGTTGTTGATCCGGATGTGAAAGAAATGATCACGATGTTCCAGGTCAATGGTGCGATGATTTATGTTGATCCTGATGGCCAAGTGCAGGCTTATGAGGATGTGTTTACAAAAATCGAAATGTGCAGGCGGCATTATCTATCTGTTGGATTTGGCGAATCCTTTGTCAATCAATTTATAAGATGACTGGGTTTGACATTTGTCTTTTATAACATTTTGGTTTTCGAGTTAAATGTGATTGCCCATTAGAACGAGGCTGTTTGATCGATACTTATTGGTTCCAATGCTTGGTCTAACGATTATGAAAATGTTTCAAAATGTTAATTGATCCTCGTCAACGTCTCGCTCAATTATTTGAGTCAGCTGTATCGGCCGCTGATCCAAATCGGGCGATACGCGCTTATCTGCCGCGCCCCCCTAAAGGGCGGACTATTGTTGTGGGTGCCGGTAAGGCGGCAAGCCAAATGGCCGCCGCGTTCGAAAACGTCTGGGATGGCCCCTTCGAGGGGACTGTGATTGCGCGGCACGGTCCAACAGCGCCATGTCAGCGCATTCATGTGGTTCAAGCTGCGCATCCTGAGCCCGATGAGGCGGGTCTTCACGGCGCGGCGCATCTACTCAATCTCGTGCGCAATCTTACAAAAGATGATCTTGTGATCGCCTTGATATCGGGCGGCGGTTCAGCTCTGCTGCCCGCGCCGCCGAGAGGTTTTGTGCTCCAAGACGAAGTGATCTTAAATCGCGCTTTGCTTCGATCGGGCGCACCAATAGCGGCGATGAATATCGTTCGCGCGCATTTCTCTCAAATTAAATCGGGGCGATTGGCAGCTGCTGCCTATCCCGCTCAAGTGATCAGTCTGATCGTATCGGATATTCCGGGCGACAATCCCGCTTTCGTCGCGTCGGGGCCGACGGTCCCCCAAATTTACACCGCCGCGGATGCTTTGGATGTTATACGCGATTATCGCATTGAATTGCCTGAACCTATAATGGCTGAAATCAAGGCGTCCAACGCACCCGATTATCGATCAGATGCGTTCAAAAACAATACGGTGCATGTGATTGCGTCGAGCGCTTTGTCATTGGAGTCGGCGGCGGCAACCGCACGCGGCTTTGGACTTGATGTCCATATCCTCTCAGATTCCATTGAGGGCGAGGCCAAAGATATCGGTCTTATGCACGCTGCTTTGGCGCGTGAAATCGCACTGAAGAATAGACCCTTTAAAAAGCCGGTCGTCATCCTCTCTGGAGGAGAGACAACGGTTGATATGCGCGATGGGGTAAATGGCAAAGGTGGGCGTAATAGCGAATTTATGCTTTCATTTGCGCTCGCCATTGACGGCATCGCCGGAATTACAGCTCTCGCTGCCGATACTGATGGGATTGACGGCTCTGAATTAAATGCTGGAGTTTATGGTCATCATGAAACCGCCGCACGTCTTCGTCAGTTGGGTTTGAATGGACGGGAATTTCTTTCAAATCACGACGCCTATTCGGCATTTGAGCGAATTGGTGATCTATTCGTAACGGGTCCCACCGGCACAAATGTGAATGATTTTAGGGCGATTTTAGTCGAATGACGTCTAAATCGGATTCGGCATTGGTTGTTTGCTGAATCAGCGATAGGCAATCCCTGTCAGATCGTGCCGATCACCAATTCCCGTTCATCTCAAGCATAGTGATAGATATGTCCAACCATCAGCAAGCGACGGCTTTGTCGGCTCCTTTGATGTCGCCGTATGGTGTTGGGTTCGCGATTTCCGCCTTGGCCCTTGGAGGATTTGGAATCGGAATCGGTGAGTTCGCCATTATGGGTCTTATTCCCGAGATATCGTCTGATTTTTTGATATCCGTGCCGCAGGCTGGTTATGCGATCAGTGCCTATGCCTTGGGTGTTGTCGTGGGGGCGCCTCTGCTTGCGGTGTTTTTTGCTCGTGTGCCGCAAAAGATCATGTTGATTGGTCTTATGCTTGCCTTCACGGTTGGAAATTTTGCAAGTGCATTATCGCCATCGTCAGCCTATTTGGTGCTATTTCGATTTCTATCGGGATTGCCTCACGGCGCCTATTTTGGAATTGCCTCGCTCGTTGCCTCGTCCATCGTTCCGATGAACCATCGCGCGCGTGCCGTCGGACGCATGATGCTGGGTGTCAGTCTTTCCAATGTCATAGGCGTACCCTTGATTACATTTTTGGGTCAGGGCTTGACGTGGCGCATGGCGTTCTCTGCGGTTGCTTTGATTGGTCTGTGCACGGTCCTGTCTTTGACCGTTTTTCTTCCGCGCATACCCGTAAAATCGGGTGCAAGTTCAAAGCAAGAATTAAGAGCATTTTTATTGCCACAACTTTGGTTGACACTGCTTGTCGGTGCGGTGGGGTTTGGCGGTATGTTTTCAGTTTATAGCTATATTGCACCGACAATTCTTGATTCGAGGAATGCGCCAATTTGGAGCGTTCCAGCGGTGATGGGCATTTTTGGAATTGGCATGGTCATCGGCAGCACAATCGGGGGCATTCTCGTTGATCGCTCCTTGCATTTAGCCTTATGGGGCTTGCAGATTTTTAATATTCTGGTGATTGGTGCGTTTTATTTTACAGGTCAGTATTTTATTTGGGCTTCGGTCAATATTTTATTTGTTGGCTTCGGTGTCGCGATTGTACCTGCCATGCAGATGCGCCTGATTGAGATAGCGAAAAATTCACAATCTCTTGCGGCTTCGCTCAATCATGCCTCCCTAAATATTGGAAATGCGCTCGGGGCGTGGCTCGGCGGCATCGCCATCGCTGCGCATTTTGGGTGGACATCGACGGGATTAGTTGGTGCGCTTCTTGGCCTTCTCGGTCTTATAATCTTTTATGGTTCGATGATGTTGGAAAAACGGAACTGAATTGGCGTGATTGTGGTTTCGAGGCTTAGAATAAGCTTCAAATTAAATTTAAATAAACATCAGATTTAAAACGGTTTTTCTTACTGACGGGCAAAGCCAAGTTGGGCGCTCAGGCGTTGCGCAGTCAGTGTTACAATTTTTGCAACGCCATCCAGTTTTTTTCCAATTTGGGTTTGTTTCATACCGGTAACGCTGATGGCGGCAACAATTTTTTGCTGGTGGTCATAGACCGGCGCGCCCAAGCAGATCACGCCATCATTGTCTTCCTCGTCATCGATCGCGTAGCCGCGTTGGCGTGTTTGGTGCAGATCAGCAATGAGGTCTTTGATATTTGTAATGGTTTTAGATGTGCGGCGTGGCAGTCCAACCCGTTTGGCGATGGCTTTCACATCCTGATCGGTTGTTTGGATTAGCAGTGCCTTTCCAAGTGAGGAGCAATGAGGCAATTCGCGTTGCCCGAGCGAGGCGGTCATCCGAAAAGGTCCAGGAGGATCAACTTGCGAAATGGTCACCGCATATCCGTCGTCGAGAATGGCGAGTCGCGTTGTGAGATTGGTTTGTTGCATTAACTCATCCAGAAACGGCGCAGCAATTTGTCCAATGTTTAAATCGACTGGAATGAGACGGCTCAAATGCGCAAGCGCTGGTCCAAGACGATAGACGCGGCTGGTGCCGCTTCGGATATCGGCAACAAATTGTCTTGCAACGAGCGTTTGGAGCACAAGAAAAGCGGTGCTCTTTGAAATACCCGCCTGCTTTGCAATCTCGCCTACATTTAACCCGGCCCCCTCAGCGGAGCCGAGAATTTCGAGGAGGTCCAGTGCGCGTCCGACGCTGCGCAATGTATTTTTATCCTGTTCAGCGGTTGCGTTTCGCGGCACAGGCGCTCCTTTCACCCGATTGACAGACATACAAGCTGATCCTAACGTTCTGTCATATAAAATCAAGTTCAGTAGAGCTGAACGAGCAGACCGATGGGGAAATGCCATGACAAAGCGGCGGAAGCTGCGGTCGGAAGCCTGGTTTGGTGGTTCCAGCAAGGATGCCTTCATGCATCGCAGCTGGATGAAGAATGAGGGTTTTCCGGCTGATATGTTCGACGGTCGCCCCGTCATCGGCATTTGCAATACATGGTCTGAATTAACCCCGTGCAACGCACATCTGCGCGATCTTGCTGAACGCGTGAAGCGTGGTGTGCTCGAAGCCGGTGGCTTTCCGCTCGAGTTTCCCGTCACCTCGCTGGGCGAATCCAACATGCGGCCGACCGCTATGTTGTTTCGCAATCTCGCATCGATGGATGTCGAGGAGTCGATTCGTGCCAATCCCATCGATGGCGTAGTCCTTCTCGTTGGTTGCGATAAGACGACACCATCCCTTGTAATGGGGGCGGCCTCCTGTGACTTGCCCACAATTGTGCTGTCCGGCGGCCCCATGTTGAACGGTGATTATAGGGGCGAGAAGATTGGTTCCGGCACGGTCGTGTGGCGCTATCATGAAGAAGTCAAAGCGGGTCGCATGAGTGTGGACTCATTTCTCGCGGCGGAAGCAGGGATGAGTCGATCGGCGGGCAGTTGCATGACCATGGGTACCGCTTCAACAATGGCCAGCATGGTCGAAGCGCTAGGAATTGCTTTGCCCAATAATGCGGCGCTTCCCGCTGTTGATGCGCGCCGCAATGCGCTCGCGCAACTCACGGGTCGTCGCATTGTCGGCATGGTGCATGAGGATCTCGTGCTTTCAAAAATTTTGACGAAACGCGCTTTTGAAAATGCCATTCGCGTCAACGGCGCCATTGGTGGCTCAACCAATGCCGTCCTTCATCTTCTCGCCATCGCGCGGCGTATGGAGGTCGATCTAACGCTGGATGATTGGGATCGATGTGGCCGGGGTATTCCGACGATTGTTGATTTACAGCCTTCTGGCCGCTTCTTGATGGAAGACTTCTGTTATGCAGGAGGCTTGCCGGTTGTCATGCGCATGTTGGCGGAACGGGGATTAATTGATCGCAACGCGCCAACCGTTACGGGTTATTCTATTTGGGACAATGTGGGACAGGCAGAAAATTTTAATACGGATGTTATTCGCAACTTTGATCAAGCGCTTGCGCAAGAAGGGGGTATCGCCGTTTTGCGTGGCAATCTTGCGCCTAATGGGGCCGTTCTTAAGCCTTCGGCCGCAACGAGCCGTTTAATGGTGCATCGTGGTCGCGCGGTCGTTTTTGAATCGATTGAGGATTACAAAAAGCGGATTGTTGACCCCGATCTCGATATTGATGCCAACTCCGTCATGGTCCTTAAAAATTGCGGACCGCGTGGTTATCCCGGCATGGCGGAAGTTGGCAATATGGGATTGCCACCCAAACTGCTCGCGCAAGGTGTTGAAGATATGGTGCGCATATCGGATGCGCGTATGTCGGGCACCGCTTATGGAACCGTGGTCTTGCATGTCGCACCTGAAGCTGCTGCGGGCGGTCCGCTGGCTTTGGTTCGTGAAGGCGATATGATCGAACTTGATGTGCCCAATCGCCGATTGCATCTCGATGTTGCGGAAGAAGAGCTCGAAAAGCGTCGTGCGCTATGGAGTCCGCCCGAACCTCCACTATCCGGCTATCAAAGTCTTTATGTATCGAACGTTCTGCAGGCCGATGAGGGTGCCGATTTTGGCTTCTTGCAGGGGCGTCGCGGAGCCGATATCCCCCGCAATTCTCATTGAGGAGAAAGAGACATGCGCCTCATTCAATACAAAACAAAGTCAGGTTCGCGTGGCGTGGGGGCCGTCGATGTGACAACAGGCCGCGTTCAATCGGTCAATGGTGCGGAAAGCGTTTATGCACTCGCACTCTCCGCAATTAATGCCGGTCATTCGCTTGAAACAGAAGTGAAGACACAGGGCTTTGGTGAAGAGGTGGATTATGATGCGCTCATTCGTGATCATTGTCTCTTGCCGCCGGTTGATCATCCTGAACCCGCGCGGTTTTGGATTACAGGAACCGGTCTTACACATATAGGCTCGGCCCAAGCACGCGATAAAATGCATGATCTTCAGCATGGCGAAGACAAAGATCTTACTGACTCGATGAAGATTTTTCGAATGGGTATTGAAGGTGGCAAGCCGGCGGGCGGCGGGATCGGAGTGCAGCCGGAGTGGTTTTACAAAGGGGTTGGCACCTGCGTTGTTCCGCCTGAGGCCGATATTCCCTCGCCTTCTTTTGCTCTTGCGGGCGGTGAAGAGGCCGAGATTGTCGGGCTTTATATTGTCGGTCCTGATGGTAACCCTTGGCGTATTGGTTACGCGCTTGGCAATGAGTTTTCTGATCATGTTACGGAAGCACAAAATTACCTTTATCTCGCTCACTCCAAATTGCGGGCCTGTTCTATCGGTCCTGAACTTTTGACAGGTGCTTTGCCCGATCACGTTGAAGGTGAAGTGCGTGTGATGCGCGATGGCAAAGCCTTGTGGCGGGGTGAATTTTTGAGTGGCGAAGGAAACATGTCGCACTCTATTCACAATCTTGAACATTACCATTTTCGTTATGATATGTTCCGCCGTCCCGGTGATCTGCATGCCTATTTCTTTGGTGCTGCCATTTTGAGTTGCGCAAATGGTGTCAAAACTCAGTCGGGCGATGTCTTCGAAGTGGATGTTCCGGTTTTTGGTCGCATCTTGCGCAATGCAATGCGGATTGAAGGCGAAAAGAAATTTACGGTAAAGAGCCTGTGATGGGCACGATTGCCCGAGTGAAAGGGTAAAGTATGGGGTTGCGCTTTGCCGTTGATACCGGCGGCACCTTCACCGATTTAATGGTGTCGGATGATGATGGATCCTTGTCGATGCATAAGGCGTCCACCACACCAAAGGATCCTGTCGCCGGTGTGATTAACAGTCTCACGCTTGCGGCTGCTGCTTCCGGGCAATCGCTTAATGCCTATCTGTCTCGTGGCGAATTGCTCGTCCATGGCACCACGCATGCGATCAATGCGATTGTAACAGGTTCAACGGCGCGAACGGCGTTTTTAACCACGGGCGGCCATCCCGATACGTTGGTGATCCGCGAAGGCGGGCGGATGGAGCCCTTTAATTTTACGGTTGCTTACCCAGAGCCCTATGTGCCGCGTGAATTGACCTTCGAAATTCCTGAGCGGATTGCAGTTGATGGCTCAATCAAGACCGCCCTCGATGAAGCCGAAACCATTCGTGTTCTTGAAAACTTGAAAGCGCGTGGTGTCGAAGCCATCGGCGTTTGCTTTCTCTGGTCTGTAATTAATCCCGTCCATGAACAGCGCGTTGGTGAACTCATCGAGCGTATCTTGCCTGGCATACCCTACACGCTATCGCATCGGATCAATCCCTCGCTCCGTGAATACCGTCGCGCGATATCGACAGTTATTGATGCGTCGCTTAAGCCGATTATGGGCGCTTACATGCGCGGGCTTGAGGATCGTTTGCGCGTTGCCGGCTTTCTGGGGCGCGTTCTGGTTATCACATCGCAAGGCGGGGTGATGGACGCGAAAGATGCGGCTGAGGCGCCAGTTAATCTCATAAATTCGGGTCCAAGCATGGCGCCCGTTGCGGCTCAGGCCTATGTTGCGGAAGGTCGCGCGGATACTTTGATTGTGGGTGATACGGGCGGGACAACTTTCGATGTTTCTTTGGTGCGCAAAGGTCGTATTCCGCGCACGCGTGAGACCTGGCTCGGCCAACCGTTTCGCAGTCACATGACGGGGATGCCTTCCGTCGATGTGAAGAGCATTGGCGCGGGTGGCGGGTCTATTGCCTATGTTGATAAAGGTGGGCTCTTGCATGTTGGTCCCATCAGTGCGGGCGCGATGCCGGGCCCCGTTTGTTATGGACGCGGTGGAACACGACCCACGGTGACGGATGCGGCACTCGCGCTTGGTTTCATTGATCCTGAATTTTTCCTCGGTGGAAAAATGACTCTTGATCGCGAAGGGGCGATCGCTGCCATTCGTAAGGATGTGGCTGAGCCCTTGGGCATCAGTGTTGAGAAAGCGGCCGAAGCCATTATGGCACTTGCGACTGAGCATATGGTGCAGGCGATTATGGATATCACCGTGCATCAGGGCATTGATCCTTCTGATGCGATCTTTGTGGCGGGTGGTGGCGCGGCAGGATTGAATTGCGTCGCCATTGGGCGCCGGTTGAATTGTCGATCGGTTGTTGTCACAGAAGCTGCCGCAGCTCTGGCCGCGTCCGGTGCTTTGATTTCGGATTTATCGGCACATTATCAGGCCATGTTCCACACGCGAAGCGATGCTTTCGATACGCATGGTGTCAATTATGTGTTGGATGGCTTGGCTGCACGATGTGACTTGTTTTCGCGCACGGCTGGCATAGGTGCTACGGCATCGCGAATCGAGTGGTCATGCGAAGCACGCTATATTGAACAGGCATGGGAGATCGATATTCCGTTGCGCGGTTCGCGGTTCGCCAATGCGTTGGATGTAAAAACATTGGAAGATGATTTTCATCGTTTGCATCAGGATAAATTTGCGGTGGCCGATCCCGGGGCGCCCATCGAAACCGTAACATGGAATGCGGAGATCCGATGCCGGATTGGGTCGGAGCGTCCTGGTCGCCTCAAACCTGATACCCGAAGCGCATCTTTGCCATCGCGTAAGGTCAGATTTTTGGGGCAGGATTTTATCGATGCGCCCGTCTATCGCTTTG
This sequence comes from Hyphomicrobiales bacterium, assembly GCA_947455645.1. Classification (GTDB taxonomy): domain Bacteria; phylum Pseudomonadota; class Alphaproteobacteria; order Rhizobiales; family Beijerinckiaceae; genus CAIUPE01. The sequence continues at coordinate 18,509 of CANGPA010000028.1, forward strand.
AAGCGATTACGGAAGGTATGAGCATTGTCGGTCCAGCGATGGTCGAATCTGATTTTACATCCGTTGTTATAGATCAGGGTGCAAAGGCGCATCGCGATATGATGGGCAATCTCGTCATCGATCTTGGAGATCGAAAATGAATACGCAAACGGAGATCATGGATGGGTCGGCACTCGCTTTGTTGACGGCGCGCATGGAAGGTATTGCACGAAAAATGGCCAATACGCTTCACCGAACGGGCCGCTCGGGAATTTTGACCATCGCACGTGATTTTTCTTGTGTGATTTTAACCGCAAAACACGAATTACTTGCGACGGCAGAGAGTCTCCCGATCCATGTCTTGCGTGGTCCCGATATTATGGCGCGCACTATGGCTGAAAATCATAAGGTGCTGCGCCGGGGCGACGCTTTTCTTCATAATTCTCCCTATCATGGCTGCACCCATCCCGCGGACCACTCTATCCTTATTCCGGTGATTGATGATGAGGGTGTGCACCGCTTCACGGTTCTGGCCAAAGCGCATCAGGCCGATTGTGGCAATGCCTTGCCGACAACCTATATGGGCGCAGCGAAAGATGTTTATGCCGAAGGCGCTTTGATTTTTCCGGCTGTGAAGGTGCAAGAAAATTACGATCATGTGATGGATATCATCCGCATGTGCCAAATGAGAATTCGTGTCCCTGATCAATGGTGGGGCGATTATTTGGCAACCGTCGGCGCGGCCCGCGTTGGTGAGCGTGAACTATTGGCGCTTGGAGCAGAGATTGGGTGGGATCGTCTCGAGAATTATACGCAGCAATGGTTTGATTATTCGGAACGCCGGATGATGGATGTCATCCGCGCGATGCCGAAAGGCCGCGTAACGCGAAAAAGTACGCATGATCCTTTTCCCGCAACCCCTGCGGAAGGTGTGACCATCACGGCCACGGTTGATGTCAAGCCCGATGAGGCGATGATCGAAGTGGATATGACCGATAATCCGGACTCGATGGAAAATGGTCTGAATCTGTCTGAGGCCTGTGCGCTCTCCGCGCCAATGCTCGCAATTTTTAATTCAATCGATCACACCGTTCCTAAAAATGAAGGTAGCTTCCGGCGCATTCGCGTGCATTTGCGCGATGGGTGTATCGCGGGGCGCCCGCGTCATCCCACCTCATGTTCGGCTGCGACCACCAATATTGCTGATCGTGTCGCAAATCCGGTGCAAGCGGCTTTGGCAGAATTGGCTGAAGGGTTGGGGCAGGCAGAAACGGGCGCGCTTTTACCGCCGTCATGCGGCGTCGTGTCTGGCGTTCACCACGGCAAACCATTCGTGAATGAAGTTTATCTTGGCTGCACTGGCGGAGCAGGGTCTCCCACTCAAGATGGTTGGTTGACCATTCTGCACGCCGGTAATGCAGGCATGTGTTATCAGGACTCGATTGAGGTCGATGAGCTGCGTCATCCTATCTTTGTGCATCAGCGACGTCTCATGCCGAACACCGAAGGGCCGGGCCGCTTCCGTGGTGCGCTCGGGGCCTATTCTGAATTCGCGCCGGTCGATTGCGATATGACTGTCGCCTATATCAGCGATGGCAACATCAATCCGGCACAGGGTACGCGAGGCGGCATGGCCGGGGGATGTTCGGCGCAATACCGCAAGCGGCCGGACGGAACGCTGGAGCCGCTACCGGCTTGTGCTGAAGTTCTGATTAAGGCGGATGAGCGTATGGTCTCGATCAGCGCCGGTGGCGGTGGTTATGGTCCGCCGCATGAGCGAGACGCTGCGCGCGTGTTGCATGATATCAGGGAAGGGTGGATTAGCCTTGCCCGTGCCGAAGAGATCTATGGCGTCGTGGTCAATGCTGAGCTTGAGCTCGATTATGTTGCAACGCAACAAAAGCGTGATGTTTTGCAGAAGGCGGTCAAATAGCCTGTAATTAGCCACTGAAGTGTGCATTCCCGGTTTCGTTCTTCTCAGCAACAAAACCCACATTGTTATTTTTTATGGAACACTTCAGCGGGGTTTGATGCGTAACTCTATGAGTGCTCATCTTTTTTTGATGTGTAAGCATCTTTTTTTATGACTTTCTTGTTGTCAGGGGCAAGATGCTCGGTCTACTGTTCGAGTCCTAAAAAAGAACCGGGAGTTCGCTGACTGGCCGACGCGACACTTCAAGATATCAAGATTATTCGGCCTTGGGGGGTAAACTATGCTTAATACGAAGTTCGTATTGTCCGCGCTCGCGGGCGCAGCACTTCTGTCGAGTGCAGCTGTAGCTGTGGCAGGACCAAAGATTGTGTCCGGCCCTGGTGCAGAACCGGCTTGCTTCAAGCCATGGACAGATCAGACCAAATATTTCCAGTGGGACAAGAAGCCTGGTCCTTATCGCATCGCGATCGTCAACGGTTTCGTTGGCAATACGTGGCGCATTCAGATGATCAAGACGGCAAAAGCCTATGCGGATCAGCCTGAAGTCAAGAAAGACATCAAAGAACTTAAGGTCATTTCGACCGGTACTGACGTGGCCGCTCAGCTTGGTGCGATGGAAGATTTCATCAATCAGGGCTTTGATGCCATCGTGACGATCGCAGTTTCGCCAGAAGGGTTTGATCGCGTTATCAAGCTTGCAGACAAGAACAATGTTGTCGTCGTTCCGTTCGATAACGTCCTTGATACTGACAAGGTGATGATGGTTAACGAAAACCAGACCGATCTTGGCCGTATTCCTGGCGAGTTCTTGATGAAAGAAATCGGCAAGAAAGAAGGCAAGATCCTCGAAGTGCGTGGCTTGCCAGGCAACTCGGTTGACCGTGACCGCCATGTTGGCTTCCGCAAAGTTATGGAAGCCGAAGGCAATAAGTTCCAGATCGTCGAAGTCGTCGGCAACTGGGATGACGGCACGGCTCAAAAGGTCACCGCTGACGCGATTGCCGTTCATGGCAAGTTTGACGGTATCTTCGTGCAGGGCGGCTCAACCGGTGTCGTTCGCGCTATGATGGATGCGAAGCACCCCTTCGTGCCCGTTGCTGGTGAATCAGAAAACGGTTTCCGCAAGCTCATCGTCGAGCATCAGAAGGATGGTCTGAAGGGTCTGTCCCTCGGTCAGTCGCCAGGCCTCGTTGCGATCTCCATGAAGGCAGCGATTTCAGCACTTAAGGGCAATCCAATGCCGCAGCTGATCTCGATTCCGATCCCAGGTGGTGATTACACGACCTTGAAGGATGGCACCAATTACTGGTCCAACCTCACCGATAATTTCTTCACGACGAATGAATTTGCGCCATGCGGCGTGAACATCTCGGCGCCAGAAATTATGGCTAAGGACGAAAAGAACTCGCAATAAGCCGCG
>CANGPA010000029.1 GCA_947455645.1 Hyphomicrobiales bacterium
ATCGATGCTGGTTTAAGCGAGGACCTTATTATGGCAACACAATATGATATCCTCGTAATTGGCGGTGGACCAGGCGGCTATGTGGCTGCCATTCGTGCAGCGCAATTGGGTTTAAAAACGGCCGTTGTCGAGCGTGAACATCTCGGCGGCATCTGTTTGAATTGGGGTTGTATTCCGACGAAAGCGTTATTGCGGTCCGCTGAAATTTATCACTATGCCACGCATGCGGCTGATTATGGTTTGAAGCTTGAAGGCAAGATGACGTTCAATATTGCAGACGTCATTAAGCGCTCACGCGGCGTCTCAGGCCAATTGAATGGCGGCGTCGGATTCTTGCTTAAGAAAAACAAAATCGATGTGATTTGGGGCGAAGCCAAAGTTACAAAGCCCGGCGAAGTTGTCGTTGGCAAATCCTCGAAGCCAGCCGTTGAGCCGCAGCATCCTGTGCCAAAGGGTGTTTTGGGTGAGGGGACTTATCAAGCAAAACATATCATCATTGCTACAGGCGCGCGGCCACGTGCGCTTCCCGGCATCGAGCCGGACAAGAAACTTATCTGGACTTATTTCGAGGCGATGGTGCCGGATGTGATGCCGAAGTCCCTCATCGTAATGGGCTCGGGCGCGATCGGCATTGAATTCGCCAGCTTCTATCGGACGATGGGTGCCGAAGTTACCGTTGTCGAAGTGATGCCGCAAATCTTGCCGGTTGAAGACGCCGAAATCGCAGTACTTGCGCGCAAGAGGTTTGAAAAACAGGGCATCAAAATTTTAATCGGCGCAAAAGTGACGGGTGTTTCAAAATCTTCAAACAGCGTGACCGCCACCATTCAAGATGAGAAGGGCGCAACGCAATCCATCACCGCTGATCGTTTGATCTCGGCCGTCGGCGTTGTCGGAAATATCGAAGGGCTGGGCTTAGAAGCTTTGGGCATCAAGACGGATCGCGGCTGCATCGTCACCGACGGTTTGGGCAACACCAATGTCGCGGGCATTTACGCTATTGGTGATGTTGCGGGCCCACCGATGCTGGCGCACAAGGCCGAGCATGAAGGCGTCATCTGCGTTGAGGGAATCAAGGGTTTGCCCGTTCATCCCATGGACAAGCTTAAGATCCCGGGCTGCACCTATTGCCACCCGCAAGTTGCGTCCGTCGGTCTCACCGAAGCAAAAGCGAAAGAAGCCGGCTACACGCTCAAAATTGGCCGCTTCCCCTTTATGGGTAATGGCAAGGCGATTGCGCTGGGCGAGCCTGACGGCCTTGTGAAGACTATTTTTGATGCCAAAACGGGCAAACTCCTCGGCGCTCATATGATTGGCGCGGAAGTGACCGAGCTTATCCAGGGCTATGTGGTTGCCATGGGGCTGGAGACGACGGAAGAGGAGCTGATGCATACCGTCTTCCCGCATCCGACCCTTTCCGAAATGATGCATGAGAGCGTACTTGACGCCTATGGCCGGGCGATCCATGTGTGACATGGGGTCTGGCCCCGTTTGAGGAGAAAGCGACCATGCCCGCCGTTATTGATCTTTTGAAGGATGATCCCCGTAAAAAGGGCGATCTACGTCATCCCGAGAAAGCGCATCGGCCGGATAGTCCCGTTCAGCGCAAGCCCGAATGGATTCGCGCCAAGGCGCCGGGCTCTCCAAAATGGGCTGAGACCAACAAGATCGTAAAAGAGCATAAGCTCGTCACGGTGTGTGAAGAGGCAAGCTGCCCGAATGTTGGCGAGTGCTGGGAGAAGAAGCACGCCACCTTCATGATCATGGGTGATACCTGCACGCGCGCCTGCTCCTTCTGCAATGTGAAAACCGGATTGCCAGACGCGCTGGATCGTCATGAGCCTGAGAAGATTGCGGATGCGGTTTCAAAGCTCGGATTGACCCATGTCGTGATCACCTCCGTTGACCGCGATGATCTTGCTGATGGCGGCGCGCAACATTTTGCTGACGTGATTTATGCGATCCGTGCAAAGTCACCCCTCACGACGATTGAAATTCTGACACCGGATTTCTTGCGCAAAGAGGGTGCCCTTGAAATCGTTGTCAAAGCGAGGCCGGATGTCTTCAATCATAATCTGGAGACTGTTCCGTCGAATTATCTCACCGTGCGTCCCGGCGCGCGATACTTTCATTCGATACGTCTCTTGCAACGCGTGAAAGAGCTCGATCCATCAATCTTCACGAAGTCGGGCATCATGGTGGGCTTGGGTGAAGAGCGAAATGAAGTATTGCAGTTGATGGATGATCTACGTTCAGCGGATGTCGATTTCCTCACCATCGGGCAATATTTGCAGCCCACGAGAAAGCACCACGCGGTGATTGACTATATCCATCCGGATCAATTCAAAGCCTATGAGACAGTCGCCTATACTAAAGGTTTCTTACTTGTATCGGCGACACCACTGACGCGGTCGTCGCATCATGCAGGTGAGGATTTTTCTAAACTGCGTGCCGCGCGCGAGAAGGCATTGGGTCGGTAGACAAACCTATGCCAACTTTTCAGTCCTCTCGGAGCGTGAGCTACGCGCCTGGCGATATGTTTGTTCTTGTAGCCGATGTTGAGCACTATCCGGAATTTTTGCCATTGTGTGAGGCCTTAAAAGTTCGACGGCGATCACCCGTTGAGGATGGCCGTGAAGTTTTGCTTGCTGACATGACAATTGGCTATAAAGCCATTCGTGAAACCTTCACATCGCGCGTGACCTTAGATTCCGCGAATATGAAAATTCTCGTCGAATATGTAGACGGCCCTTTTAGTCATATGGAAAATCGTTGGAATTTTATTGCTGATGGACAGGGCACGCGTGTTGAATTCTTTATCGATTATCAATTCAAATCGCGCATGCTTGGCCTTTTGATGGGCGCAATGTTTGATACGGCCTTTCGAAAATTTTCTGATGCTTTTGTTGCTCGTGCAGCCGTCGTTTACGGAACAAAAAATAGTAGTTGATTAAGCCGTCAAGGTGGTCAAGCGTTCAAGCAAGAGCGTGAGCGCGTCTTCTGTCGCTAGAAGACGGATCGTGTCACGCCCGAGATCTCCATACGTTCTCATTAAGAAACGTGTTTCTTCTCCGGCCTTGGCACAAGCAAAATATACAAGTCCAACAGGCTTTTCGGCTGAACCGCCGCCAGGTCCTGCAATACCCGTAATTGAAACGGAAAGCGTAGCGTTTGAACGCGGTAGGGCGCCTTCTGCCATCGCACGAGCAACTTCAGTGCTCACCGCGCCATGACGATCAAGCAAAGCGAGCGGTACATCGACCATGTCAATTTTTGCTTTATTTGAATAGGTAACAAAGCCGCGCTCAAATACTGCTGATGAACCTGCAATCGATGTGATGGCGCTAGACACGAGACCACCCGTACAAGATTCGACGGTTACAATCATTACGCCACAGGCTGCGGCGCTTTCTACCACCGTCGCGGCGAGGCGAGAGATGGTTTGCGGCGTTGGAACTGGTCTAGTCATCCGACGGCAAATCGAGCGTGGCTATGGCCTGAGCCGCTATGCCTTCGCGGCGACCCGTAAAGCCCAATTGCTCACTCGTCGTTGCTTTCACACCGACGCGCCCAATACTGATTTTGCAGATCTCCGCAATGCGGGCACGCATGGCATCACGATGTGGGCCAATCTTCGGCGCTTCACAAATGAAAGTGAGATCGAGATGTTTAACTTGTCCACCGCGTGTTCTCACACGCTCAACAGCAAAAGCAAGGAACTGATCCGAGGCCGCGCCTTTCCACTGATTGTCGGATGGTGGAAAATGTGACCCAATATCGCCGTCAGCCAGCGCACCGAGGATGGCATCGGTTAAGGCGTGCAACCCAACATCAGCATCCGAATGCCCCTTTAGTTTATGCGAATGGGGAATTGATATTCCGCCAAGCACGACATGATCGCCATCATCAAAGGCATGCACATCGTAACCAATACCGGTCCGCGTCTCCATAGGACCGGAGAGGCGCTTACGTGCATCGGCAATATCGTCTGATGTCGTCAATTTAATGTTTTCCGGTTCCCCTTCGAACACATGAACGTTTTGCCCGACCCATTCAACAACAGATGCGTCATCGGTAAAATCAATTCCGACTGTCGAGGCCGCAGCTCGATGGGCTTTAAGGAGTAAATCGAATTTGAAGGCTTGTGGTGTTTGAACCGCTCTCAAATCACGTCGTGCAGGTGTGTCGATAATCACACCCGCATGATCCGTTTTCTTAATCGTATCTGTTACTGCAATTCCAGGGATTGCTGCCCCTTTGGCGTAAGCCGTTTCAATGCTTCGTCCAATCAGTTCACGGCTAGCAAACGGCCGCGCTGCATCATGAACGAGAATAATGTCGGTCGGGATGTTCCGTGCGGCCAGGGCTTCCAAACCCGCGCGCCCCGATTCTTGCCGTGTAGCACCACCAAGTGCAGGGTTTTCTAAACGGGCGCGGATATTTTCTGGCAAAGCGCTGACTGCAGCTTCATAAAGCGCTTGATCGTCCGGATGGACCACACAAAGGATACGCCGCACGCGATGGTCCGCGGCGAGCGCCCGAATTGAGCGTGCAAGCATCGTTTCGCCTGCCAAATCAATATATTGTTTTGGAATATCAAGGCCCACGCGCAGACCTCGGCCGGCCGCCACAATCAGGGCGGCCACCGAAATCCGGTCCGGTACGGTCAACGTCGAAGCCATGGGTTTTTTGTGCGGCTTTCAGGCAACAAGGTCAACGCCTGCGAACAAATTGATGAGTTTTGCCTTCTGTGACGACCAGCTTTTTATTGCTGCACAGCAGCAATCGGGTTAAACTCTAGGCAGTTCAGATGAATGCCTAAAATTTATGCAAAACGACACCACTGTCTCAATTGGCTCAGTTTCGCTCGATGGCCGGGCTTTTTTGGCTCCGATGTCCGGCGTTACGGATCTTGCTATGCGCCGCATCGCGCGGCGCTTTGGTGCGTCTCTGGTCGTGTCGGAAATGGTCGCCTCTGATGATTTTGTAAAAGGGTCGGAAGAAAGCCGCATCCGTGCCGAGGGCGAAGGTCTCGACTGCCACGTTGTTCAAATTGCCGGTTGTGATCCTTATTGGATGGCGGAGGCTGCAAAATTGGCTGCTGGATCGGGTGCAGCGATTGTTGACATCAATATGGGCTGCCCCGCCAAACGGGTAACTGGCGGCTATGCCGGATCATCTTTGATGCGTGATCTCGATCACGCTGCCAAGTTGATCGAAGCGACGGTCAATGCAGTTCAAGTACCCGTAACCGTAAAAATGCGCCTGGGTTGGGATGATCGCTCTCTAAACGCCCCCGAACTTGCGCGGCGTGCGCAGGGCCTTGGCGCGAAACTCGTTACTGTTCATGGCCGCACACGTTGCCAATTTTATAAGGGTAAGGCCGATTGGTCGGCGATCCGCTCTGTAAAAGAGGCTGTCACGATTCCGGTCATTGCAAACGGCGACTGCCTTACAGCAGAGGATGCCAAACGAATGCAAGTCTTGTCCGGCGCGGACGGCGTCATGATTGGTCGAGCAGCACTTGGCAGGCCATGGCTGGTGGGGCAAATCGCACGCGCGCTCGCGGATCAAAGCCACACCGAACCCACCGTATTAGAAAAGACGGCTGCCGTTCTAGAACATTACGAGGAGCTTCTTTCCCTTTTTGGAACCGAGATGGGGTTGCGTCACGCTCGTAAACATCTCGCAGCCTATTGTGATGATGCGAAAACCTTCGGTTCCAATGTATCTGAATTGTTTCGCATGCAGATGCTGACATCGCTTGATTATCGCCAAGTAAAGAGAATGCTCGCGATGCTCTATTCAGAATGCAACGATCGCGACGCGGCATGAGTTTACCTATGGAAAATTCTCCCCAGCCAACGCGTCGTGTCGATGCCACTTTGAACGCGCTTCCTTTGCCAGTTTTAGTGATCGGTCGCGACGATCGGGTGGTCGAAGCTAATCTCGCCGCGCAGTCTTTTTTTCAGATGAGCAATGCGATGCTCAGTCGATATAGGCTCTCTGAAATTGTTCCCTTCGGGTCGCCCATATTATCTCTTGTCGAAGCCGTACGTCATCACGGCGGAAGTGTCAGCGAATATCGGGTCGATGTCGGAACCCCCCGTATTGGTCAGGATAAAATTGTCGATCTCTTTGCAACGGCCTCATCCGACGAGCCGAGCGAAGTGGTCATTATGCTTCAAGAAAAGACAATTGCTGAAAAAATGGACAGGCAATTGACCCATCGGGGAGCAGCCCGATCAATTTCTGCCATGGGGTCGATGCTTGCGCATGAGATCAAAAATCCATTGTCTGGCATTCGTGGCGCAGCTCAACTTCTTGAGACGTCAGTCGATGATGCCGACCGCGAACTTATCCGGCTCATTTGCGATGAAACCGATAGAATTGTTAAGCTGGTTGATCGTTTTGAAGATTTTTCAGATGGACGACCGGTCGAGCGCGAACCAGTCAATATTCACAGCGTTCTCGAACACGTCAAAAGACTTGCAACCTCGGGTTTTGGCCGCCATATCCGCTTTGTTGAGACCTATGATCCATCATTGCCGCCCATTTTGGGCAATCGGGATCAACTCATCCAGATTTTCTTAAATTTGGTCAAAAACGCGGCTGAAGCTATTGGTCACGACAGTATCGATGGTGAGATCGAACTTTCGACCGCTTATCGTCCTGGTGTCCGCATGGCTCTACCCGGGTCACGTGATCGCGTCGCTCTGCCCCTTGAAATCAGCGTGCGTGATAATGGTCCCGGCGTGCCCGAGGATCTTGTGCGAAATCTCTTTGATCCCTTCGTAACGACAAAGGCATCTGGTTCTGGCCTCGGTCTTGCTTTGGTATCCAAATTGGTTGGCGATCACGGTGGGATCGTCGAATGCGAGTCCCTGCCACGACGCACGGTGTTTCGCGTTTTGATGTCTATGCATGCTGCGCGCGATGGTCGCACGGCTGAAAGTGGCGGTCAGTGATGGTGAATAAAACGATCCTCGTTGCAGATGATGATGCAGCAATCCGGACGGTGTTAAATCAAGCGCTAGGCCGTGCTGGGTATCAGGTGCGGGTAACGGGGCAGGCCTCTACGCTTTGGCGGTGGATTTCTGAAGGCGAGGGGGACCTCGTCGTCACCGATGTTGTGATGCCGGACGAAAATGCGTTCGATCTACTACCACGCATTAAAAAATTACGACCCGATCTGCCAATCATTGTGATGAGTGCTCAAAATACTTTTATGACGGCCATCCGTGCTTCAGAGCGCGGCGCTTACGAATATCTCCCAAAGCCTTTTGATCTAAAAGAATTGCTAAGCATTATAAGTCGCGCATTAGCGAGGCCGCGCGATGTCATGCGCCCGGTCAATGAACAAACAAATGAAGAGATCCCGCTTGTGGGTCGTTCACCCGCGATGCAGGATTTATATCGTTCGCTCGCTCGTTTGATGACCACCGAATTGACTGTGATGATTACCGGTGAATCGGGAACGGGTAAGGAACTCGTAGCCCGCGCACTTCATGATTATGGCAAGCGGCGGAATGGTCCGTTCGTTGCGGTTAACATGGCAGCGATTCCAAGGGATCTGATTGAGAGCGAACTATTTGGTCATGAGAAAGGCTCCTTTACCGGCGCGGTGAGCCGTGCAACCGGTCGCTTCGAGCAGGCCGAGGGTGGAACGCTGTTCCTTGATGAAATTGGCGACATGCCGATGGAGGCGCAAACGCGCTTGCTTCGCGTCTTGCAAGAAGGCGAATATACCAGCATTGGCGGTCGAACATCGATCAAGACGGATGTTCGCATTGTTGCGGCAACCAACAAAGATCTTCGCCAATCGATCCAACAAGGACTCTTCCGTGAAGATTTGTTCTTCCGGTTGAACGTGGTTCCATTGCGCCTCCCGCCCTTGCGCGAGCGGATCGAGGATGTCCCTGATCTAGTAAGGCATTTTTTCCTTCTTGCTGAAAAGGAAGGTTTGCCACGTAAGCAAATTGATGGTCCGGCGCTTGAACGCCTTAAAAGGCATCGTTGGCCAGGCAATGTCCGTGAACTTGAAAACCTCATACGGCGTCTAGCAGCTCTTGCCCCGCAAGACACCATTACCGAACCGCTTGTTGAGGCAGAACTCGTCGAATTGTCCCTTGGCAGTGCCCCGCAGGAAGGGCAAATTGTTCACGCCGCGACATTAATGGAATCTGTCGAGCGGCATCTTGAGACCTATTTTGCCCGATATAAGGGCGATTTGCCGCCCCCCGGACTCTATCACCGGATCTTGCGTGAGGTCGAAGAGCCCCTTGTGAATGCAGCGCTCGCTGCAACCCGCGGTAACCAGATCAAGGCAGCGGAATTATTGGGCGTGAACCGTAATACACTGCGAAAGAAGATCCGCGATCTCGATTTGAGGATTATCCGCACGCTTCGTTGACCGCAAGGCGGCACCCCCTCCAAATTTGTCTTCATTATGCAACACTGTTGCGCTAATGCATCATATCCGATCTGAGAATCGGTTCGTGAGCGTTCGGGGTTTGTCTGCGAATGACGGTTTTGAAGACACAAGGAAGGCGAACAGTGCTCGGTGCGCGGGCCGGTTTGCGCTTGTCGTCGGTTTGGCGAAGCGTCTTTGGCGTCGTCATTGTCATCCTCGCGCTGTTATCCGCCGTAGCAACCTTCATTGTCTTAGCGAATTTTGTTCCCATCGTGCCGACGCGCGATGTCGTCTTCTCACTCTTTTCAATCAATGGCGCGTTGATTGCCATTTTGTTGCTTCTCGTTGGCTACGAGGCCTATCGGCTCATTAGAGCAAGACGCGAAGGATTAGCAGCATCTGCCCTTCACGCCCGCATCGTTGGTATTTTTGCTTTTGTTGCGGCAACACCGGCGGTCCTTGTTGCGATCGTAGGATGGTTGACACTCGAGCGCGGCATCGACGTTTCCTTCTCCGGCCAAATCAAAGAATTACTTCAAACATCCGTTGGTGTTGCAAGAGCCTATCAAGAATTCCAATGCCGCGCGATTGGTCGCGAAGTTCGCTTGATGGCTTCTGATATCGGACGTGCTCGACCAGTGCTCGATGAAAACCGTGACGTTTTTCGTGAATATATGCGCTCGCGGTCTTATTTTCTGGGCTTTTACGTCGCAGTCCTGATGCGGCAAGACACAAGCATCGTTGAGCGCATCGATAATGTCGAAGTACCTGATCTTCTATTGCCGAAGGCCGATGAATTTCGTGCGGCGGATGATGCTGGTGACGGCATTTGTTTACTTCAAGAAAACAGCAATATTTTCCGCGCGCTCGTCAAAGTTCCGGGCTTTGACAGTCATTATCTTTTGGTCGCTCGCGCAATTGATCCTAAGGCCTTACAGTTCCCTCAACAGGCTGAATTGGCTGCACGATATTATGACGCGCTCGCGGAGCAAAAGCTCGGCGTCCAAATCGCTTTTGCGAGTATGTATGCATTGATTTCGGTGATCCTGCTTCTCTCTGCGGTATGGGTCGGTTTAAGTTTTGCCAATTGGCTGGTTGCGCCCATTCGACGTTTAATTTTCGCAACCGATCAAGTTGCGAGTGGGAATTATGATGTCCGTGTGCCTGTCACCGCGCGCGAAGGTGATCTCGGGCATTTGGGCGAAACATTCAATAAGATGGCTTCCGAACTTAGCCACCAAACCGAAGGTTTACAAAAGGCGAATGCGTTGATGGATCGGCGTCGGCGCTTTACTGAGGCTGTTTTGTCAGGTGTATCGGCTGGCGTGATCGGCTTAGACGGGGAAGGGCGCGTGACCGTAATCAATCCCTCGGCAGAAGCCTTGTTAGCACGTGATCTTTCATCGCTTGAAGGTAAGCATTTGGCAGTCGAGATTCCTGCTTTCTCTGAACTCCTTACAAGCAATTCTTCGGATCGCAGCCGTCCGGTTCAAGGTCAAATAACGGTCGGAGAAGCTGACCGTGAGCGGACACTCACCGTGCGTGTGACAGGTGAACAAGAAAGCGTCGATGGTCGCGGCACTATTGTGACGCTCGATGACATTACCGATTTGATCAAAGCACAACGGACTTCTGCTTGGGCCGATGTCGCTCGCCGTATCGCGCATGAAATCAAAAATCCACTGACCCCCATTCAGTTGTCGGCTGAACGTATTCGTCGAAAATATGGCAAGGTCATAACGGAAGATCGCGATGTGTTTGATCAATGCACGGATACGATCATTCGACAGGTGGACGATATCAAGCGAATGGTTGATGAGTTTTCTTCTTTTGCGCGAATGCCCAAGCCGCTCCCAGAATTTGATGATGTTTCAAGTGTGATCCGTCAGGTTCTGTTTTTAATGCGCGTGGGTCATCCCGATATCGTCTTCGTAGATGAGTTACCGAACAATCCGATCAAGGCGAATTTTGATCGACGCCTAATTTCGCAAGCGCTCACCAATATTGTGAAGAACGCGACTGAGGCTATTTCAGCAGTAGCTGTTGAAGAGCGGGGCGAGGGGAATATTACAGTATCGGTCGATCTTGAAACTGAAGGCATGGTCGCTATCGATGTAACCGACAACGGAAAGGGTTTTCCAGTTGAAAGCCGCCAACGATTGCTCGAACCATACATGACGACGCGCGCCGGAGGCACAGGGCTTGGTCTCGCAATTGTTGGTAAGATTCTTGAGGAACATGGTGGCGGTGTTGAATTATTGGACCGTCTTGATGGATTACGTGGCGCTCGGGTCCGCCTCTGGTTCCCTCTTGAGGACACACTCATTCAATCCAACCAGGAGAAAAGCCGATGAGCGCAGATATCCTGATTGTTGATGATGAATCCGATATTCGGGATTTGGTGGCGGGCATTTTGGAGGATGAAGGCTTTCAGTGCCGCACGGCTGCGGATGCTGATTCCGCTCTAGCTGAAATCTCCGCGCGCCGACCCAGCCTAATTTTTCTCGATATTTGGATCCAGGGCTCACGTCTTGATGGATTACAATTACTTGATCTCGTCAAAGAGCAGAATCCTGATTTGCCAGTTGTGATGATTTCCGGACACGGCAATGTTGAAACGGCGGTCTCAGCCATCAAGCGTGGGGCTTACGATTTTATCGAGAAGCCCTTCAAATCTGATCGCCTCATTTTGATCGCAGAGCGTGCACTAGAAACTTTCAAATTGCGCCGCGAGGTACGTGACCTCAAAAGTCGTGCGCCGCAAATGGGTGACATCATCGGTCAGTCTGCTGTTGTTAATCATCTGCGGCAGGCGATTGAGAAGGTTTCAGCGACAAACGCACGTGTGTTGATCGCAGGCCCCTCTGGCGCCGGCAAGGAACTTGTTGCGCGGATGATCCATAGCGCTTCACCCCGTGCATCGGGGCCGTTTGTTGCGTTAAATGCTGCGACCATTTTACCCCAATCTATGGAAGCGGAACTTTTCGGCATTGAAGACAGTGCTCTTGGCCCCAAACGCATTGGCGCTTTTGAAGAAGCTCATGGTGGCACGCTTTTCCTCGACGAAATTGCCGATATGCCAAAGGAAACGCAGAGCAAAATTCTTCGTGTGCTGATTGATCAAACTTTTCAGCGGGTCGGTGGTTCGATAAAAGTACAGGTGGATGTTCGGATTATTTCCTCAACGGCGCGCGATCTGAATGCAGAGGTACAATCGGGCCGTTTCCGCGAAGATCTATTGCATCGATTGAACGTGGTCCCGATCCGCGTTCCGCCACTCTCGGAGCGTCGCGAAGATATACCTCAGCTTGTAACGCATTTCCTCGAACAAATTGCTGTTTCTGCGGGTCTGCCGCAACGTGCCATTGCAGAGGACGCTGTTGCTGTCCTTCAAGCCCATGATTGGCCGGGCAATGTGCGGCAATTGCGCAATAGCGTGGAGCGTATGTTGATCCTTGCGGGTGGTGATCCCGATATGCCGATCACGGCGGACCTTCTTCCCGCAGATGTCGGTGCCTCGGTTCCGTCTATGCCTGGCGGGCAGGGCGGAGAAAAATTACTTTCTCTGCCGCTAAGGGATGCGCGCGAACTGTTTGAACGCGATTATTTAATCGCCCAAATCAATCGGTTCGGGGGTAATATATCGCGCACAGCTGAATTCATTGATATGGAGCGTTCAGCCTTGCATCGAAAATTGAAATCGCTCGGGATCGGTTGAACCTTTTGCCGGGTAAGACTATTTTCAATCTGTCCAAGCGCATTCAGGGCCCTCGGAATGCGCGGGGATTGAGCTGTTAACAGTAAACGGGCTCGCGTGTTAATAAAGTAATGCATTAAACAAAAACAAGAAGAGATTGAAATAAAATGGCAAATGACCGCGCGCAAAATCTTCAAGACACATTTCTGAACCATGTTCGTAAGGCTAAAATCCCACTCACGATTTTCCTTGTGAACGGCGTTAAATTGCAGGGCGTTGTAACTTGGTTCGATAATTTTTGTATGTTGCTACGCCGGGATGGCCATTCCCAACTCGTTTATAAACATGCCATTTCTACCATTATGCCCGGTTCGCCAGTAACCCTATTTGACCCGACGGATGAAGCCGGCGCGGTCATAAAGGACTGAGGTGTCTAAAGACGCTGATCAGGAACGTCGCCGCGCAAGCGCAGCTGCCGAACCAGAAAAAATAATCGCAACGGGCACGCGTTCGCTCGTTATCGGCCCTTATCTCACGAGCCGAGCAGCGGCACGTCGAGCGGCAACCGGGCATCCCGAGGGCAACTTACGCTCGACCGTTGCCCGGATAGAGGAGGCGCGCGGTTTAGCGGCCGCCATTGATCTTGCCGTCATTGGCCATGAAACCATAGCGATCACCACACCCCGGCCGGCAACCTATTTGGGGACAGGAAAAATTGAAGAGTTACAAGCCCGCATCGAGGCAGAGGAGATATCTCTCATTATCGTGGATTGCGCTCTAAGCCCCGTGCAACAACGAAATCTGGAACGCGCCTTTAAGGTCAAAGTCATTGATCGCACCGGATTGATCTTGGAAATCTTTGGTCGCCGTGCCCGAACCAAGGAGGGGGCTCTTCAGGTTGAGCTGGCGCATCTTAATTATCAGAAGAGCCGCCTCGTCCGTTCATGGACGCATCTTGAGCGGCAGAGGGGCGGCTTCGGGTTTTTGGGTGGTCCGGGTGAAACCCAAATCGAAGCCGATCGACGCCTTATCCAAGAGCGGATGGTGCGCATCGAGAAAGACCTTGATGCCGTTCGGAGAACGCGAGCGCTTCACCGCAAAGGACGAACACGAGCCCCTTACCCAATTATCGCATTAGTAGGCTATACGAATGCCGGAAAATCCAGCCTGTTTAATCGTATGACGGCAGCAGAAGTGTTGGCCGAGAACATGCTCTTTGCGACGCTTGATCCTACGGCGCGTGTAACAAAATTGCCTCACGGCGCACCGGTCATTCTTTCTGACACGGTGGGATTTGTCTCTGATCTACCTACCATGCTCGTTGCCGCATTCCGCGCGACCCTTGAGGATGTCATTTCGGCCGATATCATCCTCCATATTCGAGACGTGTCACATGGCGATACAGAGGCGCAAGCGGCAGACGTTGTCGCCATCCTGAAGGACCTTGGTGTTAATCCTAATGATGAGACGCGCTTGATAGAAGTTTGGAATAAATCTGATTTGCTCTCGGATGACGAACGCGCTCGCGTTTCGGGTTTGTCATTGGCCAGATCAGAAACGACAAGGCCTGTGATCGTCTCAGCCATAACAGGCGAGGGCATCGAGACACTTCTTCAAGAGATAGAGCGCCGTATCGCTCGGGAGAGCCTTGTCTTTGCACTGACGCTCGCACCAACCGAGGGCCGACTGCTCAATTGGCTCTATGAAGATGCGGAAGTCCTCGAAAGACGTGACGGCGAAGACGCCACGATTCATCTCGTTGTCCGCATTCTCGCTGATAAGGAAGCGCGGCTAAAACGTCGGTTTCCCGAAGCGCGGCTGTTACGAAAAACACCCTAACATGGGGAAATTCAGATCCGCTAATACGGACACCAAATCCTGCTTTATGATTTGTCTTTTGTCCGGATGTCATTCCAAAGCGCATCCATTTCAGCGAGAGACGCTTCCGATGGTGATTTGTTTATCTTCTTAAGTTCTGTTTCGATGTAATTGAATCGTCTAACAAATTTTGAATTCGACTTACGCAAACTATCTTCGGGATCAATCGCGAGATGGCGCGCCAGATTGACCACAGCAAAGAGAAGATCACCGATCTCTTCCTCAATGGCAGATTTTGAGCCCGTTGCGAGCGCCTCGTCTATTTCATCCGTTTCTTCTCGAATTTTCGTCAAAACAAGGTGTGGATCATTCCAGTCAAATCCAACTTTTGCGGCCTTCTTCTGGATCTTTTCTGCACGGGTGAGGGCCGGCAAGGGCATTGGCACACCACTCAGGACACTTTGGTCTTCTTCGGTATCGGCTAATCCATGCTTGCGGCGTAGCGCCTGCCGCTCGGCTTTTTCTTCCGCCTTGATGCGATCCCATTCCACTTTAACAGCGTCGGGGGAAACATGATCTGGCCGATCAAAAACATGAGGATGGCGACGGATGAGTTTTCCAGTGATCGATTCAACCACATCGTGAAAGTCGAACAGGTTCTGTTCTTTTGCCATCTGAGCATGAAAGACAACCTGCAGAAGAAGGTCGCCTAATTCATCCTGAAGGTCCGCCATGTCATTACGTTCAATCGCATCAGCGACCTCATAGGCTTCCTCGATCGTATAAGGCAAAATAGTCCGAAAATTTTGTTCAAGATCCCAAGGACAACCCGTAACAGGCGTCCGAAGAGCAGACATTATCGCTAAGAGTTCAGAGACTTCCTTGCTTTTTTTCATGAAAAATCTCCAATCAGGGCAGAGGTATCCGACAGCATGATTCTAATCTAAAATTCGCATAAGAAACATTATGGAACTTAAATATGATATCGATTTATAGGTGACCGGTAACAGACACTTGCAGTCCGTCAAATGCCGGCTTGATGTTTGGCGGCAATTCAGTCCGCAACGTCTCATAGTCCATATCGGTATGCAGATTGGTCAGAATGGCTTGCTTTGGCTTCAAGCGTTCAATCCAATGCAATGCTTCTTGATATGAGAAATGCGATGGATGCGGCGTGCGCCTCAATGCGTCGATAATCCAAACGTCGAGCCCCTCGAGATGCTGGATTGCGCGCTCTTCAACGCCATTGATATCTGGCGTGTATGCGACCGCCCCGAACCGAAATCCCAGTGTTGGAGTATCGCCATGGTGGACCGAGAATGGCATGGCTCTGATCGTTCCGCCTGGTCCAGAAATCGCGACCTCTTCCTCTGCTCTGATCGTGTGATGTGAGACAATTGGCGGATATTCACTGCCCGGTGGCGTATCAAAGCAATAAGCAAATTTAGCCTTCAAGCCTCGGGCGGTCTCAGCCGTTGCATAGACTGGCATCAAGCGGCGCATTTCAATCACCATGGGCCGGACATCATCGATGCCATGGGTGTGATCAGCATGTTCATGCGTATACAGCACGGCATCAAGGCGCTTTGCCTGAACGCTCAGAATTTGTTCTCGAAGATCAGGTCCTGTATCGACGACCACAACCGTTTTCTCCGTCCCGGTTTGCCGCTCGACCAAAATAGAACAGCGCCGTCTCCGATTTTTTGGATTATGCGGATCACAGCGTCCCCAGCCCGATCCAATCCGCGGAACGCCGCCGGAAGACCCACATCCCAAGATTGTGATCGTCGTAGTCATTTTTACTATGCCGCCTCAGGGCGCTTTGCTTTTGAAAACAGACGAAAGAAATTATCGGTCGTAATGCGCTCAAGGTCTATACGCGCGCACTGTTTAACCGATGCCAGCACGTCGAGAGTCTCGGTCACATAGCTTGGTTCATTGCGTTTTCCGCGCACAGTTTGGGGCGCAAGATAAGGCGCATCCGTTTCAACCAGTAATCGGTCTATCGGCAAATCTGCAGCGATTGCCCGTAATTCATCCGATTTCTTATAGGTCAATATGCCCGAGAACGAGATGTATAGACCAAGTTGAATGCCGGCTTCAGCCAGTCTTCGGCCGGATGAGAAACAGTGAAGAACCGCTTTGAAGGCCCCCTTCCCCATTTCATCCTCAAGCGTGTCAATCATCACGTCATCCGCATCCCGCGCATGAATGATGAGCGGCAAACCAGATAAACGTGCCGCGTGGATTTGCTTTCGAAAGACGTGATCGGCCCGCTCAGGCTCAACGCGTTTGTAGAAAAAATCGAGACCCGCCTCACCGATTGCAACACATTTCGGATGCGTCGCTAAATCAAGATAAGTTTCAAGCGGAACATCAGGCTCCTCATTCGCATGAAGCGGATGCGTGCCAATGGAACACCAGATATCGGGATCGCTTTCGGCCACCGCGCGAACACCGTCAAAACGTTGAACCTCGGTTGAAATCGTCAACATGGTTTTCACACCAGCTGATTTAGCGCGCGCAATCAATTCAGCGCGATCATCCGCGAAGGGTGGAAAATCAAGATGACAATGGCTATCAACAATCATGATCAGGTTGATACCTTATCATCAGGCTCAGGCTCGACATAGCGCGGGAAGATGGGCGTGGGAGCTGGCAGTATCGTGCCTGCTGCAACGGCGTGATTGGCCGTCACACAAGTAAAATCGCGCGCTGACGGAGAAACACCCAAGAGATCAAGAAGTGTTGCAGAAGCGGTTGGCATTACGGGTTGCACCATAATGCCAATCAGTCTCAACGCTTCAAGTGTCACAGCAAGAACCGTTTCAAACCGCTCAGGATCCGACTTTTTCTTGGCCCATGGTTCTTCACCGGCAAAATAACGATTGGCATCGGCGACAACGCGCCAAATATCGGCAAGCATCGTATGAAGGGCAAAGTCGTTCATCGCTGAACGCGCTTTGTCTTTCAGTGCATAAGCATCACCCAACAATGCGCGATCTTGATCAAGAATCTCACCAAGTCTTGGCATGCGACCTTCAAGATTTTTGGCGACCATCGATAAAGACCGTTGCGCAAGATTACCCAAATCATTGGCCAGATCCGCATTGATTCGATTGACAATCGCTTCATGCGAATAATTGCCATCTTGTCCGAACGGGACTTCACGCAAAAAAAAGTAACGTAATTGATCGACGCCGTAATGCTCTGCCAACGTGAATGGATCAATCACATTGCCAACTGATTTCGACATTTTCTCGCCGCGGTTAAACAGAAATCCATGACCAAAGATACGCTTGGGAACAGGCACGCCCGCTGACATCAAAAAGGCCGGCCAATAAACGGCATGAAAGCGAATAATATCCTTGCCAATGATATGGACATCCGCAGGCCAATAGGCTGCACGCGGATGTGTGGCATCAGGCCATCCGGTAGCGGTGATGTAGTTCGTCAAAGCATCGACCCACACATACATCACGTGTTTTTCATCACCTGGAACGGGAATGCCCCAGTCAAATGTCGTGCGACTGACCGACAGATCGCGCAACCCTGATTTAACAAAGCTCAATATTTCATTTTTACGTTCGGTCGGGCCAATAAATTCAGGATGAGATTGATAGAGCGCCAAAAGGCGATCCTGATAGGATGATAAGCGAAAGAAATAACTTTCCTCTTCAAGCCATTCGACGGGTGTTCCTGAAGGTCCACGTCTGACGCCATCGCCGCCAAGAACTGTTTCATCTTCCGCGAAATAGGCTTCATCACGGACCGAATACCAGCCGGCATAGCTGTCTTTATAAATGTCGCCGGAATCAACCATCCGCTTCCAAATAGCCTGGCAGGCATCTTTATGGCGCTCTTCCGTGGTGCGGATAAAATCATCATTCGATGCATTAAGCGCCCGACCCATCGCACGAAACACATCGGCATTGCGATCGGCCAAGGCGCGTGTCGATAATCCCTCTTTCGATGCCGTTTGCAGCATTTTTTGACCGTGTTCATCCGTCCCTGTTAGAAAAAACACATCATAGCCATCAAGCCTTTTAAAGCGTGCAATCGCATCGGTGGCTATCAGCTCATAGGCGTGGCCAATATGGGGGCGACCATTGGGGTAGGAAATCGCCGTGGTGATGTAAAAGCGGTTAGGACCGGCCATTCTGATTCCGTTTGTTCAATTCAAAAAAATTTTAACCACAGTCACTGTGTCACTGGGCATGAGACAGGCGAACGGCCTCGGCAAGATCAGCAAACAGCGTGAGCAAAAAGGGCCGCCGGTCAAGATTAAAACGTTCCGTGTCACGTGCACCGCGCGCGGTCTTTTCCCATACCTCCGTCAGTGGCGCAAGACGATGCGCACCAGTGCTGAGATGCTCATGACAATCCGCCAATATCCAGCCTTCAATGGTTTGCAAGACGGTTTCAAATTCGAGCGTCTTATCGCGTGGCGCAAGCGTTTCCGCCATCGCAAGAATCTCGCTACGGTCAAGTTCAGGCAAGCGCGAAAGCGTGGCCTCGACGTGGCGAACGATGGCCAATAAATCCGGATCAACAAAGGTCATGGCGCGCGTTAGAGAGCCCTCGCTGCGCGCGGCGGCAGCCTCAATGAGGGAGGCCTCGGGCGGCTCCGGCAGTTCTGACAAAATGCGTGCGACGTCAGATTGAGACAAGGGTCGAAATGGAAGCAATCGACACCGTGACCGGATCGTAGGCAAAAGCCGACCCGGCATATGGCTCACCATTAAAAATAATGAGCGCGCCGGCGGCTCCTCGATTAGCTTGAGCAGCGCATTGGCTCCGGAGCGGTTGAGATCATCGAGCGTATCGACAATCGCAATTTTCCAACCACCCTTCCCCGCCGTGGCTGAGAAAAAACTGAGCGCTTTGCGCACAAGTTCAACCCGCGTGTCGCGCGGAATCGTTTTCTTTCCGGGTTCCATTTCCCGCCGCAACACGAACAGGTCGGGATGCGCTTGTGCCGTAATCGTTCGCGATACAGTCGCCAGCGGATCAACATCCAATGATCGAGCACTTTGAACTGAATCCGAGGTTGGATCAGGATGGGTCAAAACAAACCGCGCAGCACGCCAAGCAAAACTGGCTTTGCCTATGCCTTCCGGTCCCGCCAGAAGCCACGCATGGGGCATACGGCCGGTGCGATACGCATCCAGAAAAGCCGCCTCTTCCTTGTCATGCCCGTAAAGCGAAACGGCATCGCGCGGATGACGCGTACCCGCGATACGATCAAGTTCAATTAAATCGTCTGATGCCATCAGATCAGACCTTCATATCTTCGAGACACCGCGCCTTGACGACCGACCAAATGCGCTCATGCACATCGTCCTCGGGACCATCCGCATTGATAACCACGATGCGATTTGGCTCCCTGGCTGCAAGCGCCAGAAATCCCTCGCGCAATCTTTCATGAAAGGCGAGTGATTCGGATTCAAACCCGTCGGCCAGCGCTGTGCCCCGCCGCATTTGGGCGCGGCGGAGCCCTTCCTGCACGTCAAGATCAAGGATCAATGTCAGGTTTGGTTGCGTCTTTTCAACGACGAGCCGATCAAGCGTCTCAAGCACCTCCGCCGAAACGGCCCCCATCATGCCCTGATAGACCCGCGTAGAATCCGAGAAGCGATCACACAATACCCAGTGCCCCTGAGCCAAAGCCGGGCGGATCACATAATCAAGATGATCGTTGCGGGCGGCGGAAAACAAAAGTGTTTCGGTTAAAGGGTCAAATCGTTTAGCGCCTGCCTCGAGAATAAGTGCGCGTATCCGCTCTGCCCCCTGCGAACCGCCGGGTTCCCGCGTGATGATTGAGGTGACACCGACGGCAATCAGACGGTCATGAAGGCGTCTGATCTGGGTTGATTTTCCCGCGCCCTCGCCACCCTCAAGCGTTATAAACCGCGCTAACGTTGAATCGCCGTTCAATTACGCCTCACTCCAAAAAGAAAACGCGCCGGAAGCCAGCGCGTTACTCAATCCACAAAGCTGAATCCTATAAACCGAACTTTACCCAAACGCCTCGTCAGCGCAATGGTACAAAGGCACCGGGAGATAGACCATCAAACGCAGGACTGCTCGAAAATCCGTTGACCGGCGCATAAAAAAGGCTTCCGGGCCGTGGAACCGGCAAGGGCGGAATACTGGCAGTCTGCACGGTGGAGACCACGCCTGAGGCCTTCGGCGTTAAAACCGATTGCGCCGGAATGAGGCTCACAGATGCCACAAGCGACTTTGGCCGCACAGGCGGTAGAGGGATGAATTCATCCGCGGGAAGATCAGCTTCGACGGATGCGACGGGCTCGACGGCAGTAGTATTCAACGCCATTTGAACCGGTGCCTTCACAAACGACGTCAGGGTTTCCACGAAATTATCATCCGCGGAAGCAACCTGAATCGGTGCACGCGCATCGCCATTCAGCGAAGCCGGTGTCCCATCAGTCGTAAGGCTTGCAAGCAATTGGGCATCATCACTGCCCTCTATCGGTGCACGACCGATATATTCCACCTTTACCTTTGCCGTACCTTGACGCTTGAACGACAAAGCCTCCGCCACTTGCTCAGATACGTCGATCAAACGCTTGGAGTGAAAAGGACCACGATCATTCACACGCGCCACAATCGAGCGGCCATTGGCCGTATTCGTCACGCGGATATAGCTTGGCATCGGCAGCGTCGGATGTGCGGCAGTTACCGAATCCGTATCAAAAACCTCGCCATTAGCCGTCTTACGGCCATGGAACCCCGTACCGTACCAAGACGCCATCCCAACAGCGGCGTACTTCTTGAAATCTTTTGGTGTGTAAACTTCGCCCGCGATCACATAGGGTTTGCCCACTTTAGAATAGCCTCCCCCCTTCGGAACATCCTCACCATCGGCGACGACACGCGGGCTCGGGCTCACGCCATATTTCGGATCAATCCCTGCGGTTTTTGTAGGGGTGCAATTGGCAAGCAATAGGGCCGTGCCGATGAGAAGCGTGCCACGCAATGCCCTCCGCAACACACGTTCCGTGTGATAAAACGATGCGGGTGCGCCTTGCGCCTTCACGAAATGTTTATGGGAGGTCAAACTATGTGTCTCTCACTGTGTCAGGCCGGACAAAACTGGTGCCGCCACGAACGGGTGTGGGTTAAATAAGACTGCAACTCCTTCGAAGAGATTAACGCCGGAGCACAAAAGACACAAGTTTTTTGACCGAAATCGATATTTTACTTCATTAACTCAGTATCTTAGCACTCAAATGAAATTGGCAGGTCCTTACTAAATTTGATCAACTCAACCCAAAATTGCACCGAATCTGGGCTCTTCAGAGGGTGTTTTTGCCTCCACGATTCGGTTGTAGAACGGGAGTTGTCGTCAGGCGCAACGCACACTATAAGCGCCCGTTAAGGATGGGTGGCCGAGTGGTTTAAGGCAGCGGTCTTGAAAACCGCCGTGGGTGCAAGCTCACCGTGAGTTCGAATCTCACCCCATCCGCCATGTTTTTTGTTCCCGCTCAGTGTTGTGTTGCTTGTCCGAGTTTCGTTTGAAACCGAC
>CANGPA010000030.1 GCA_947455645.1 Hyphomicrobiales bacterium
ACCAAAGCGGGTGGCAAAGCGATCGTGGAGCCCGGCGATGTGATGGACAAAACCATGGCACCTGCCGTTGTTGAGCGCATCATCAAAGCCACGGGCCGGCTTGATGTTCTTGTTAACAATGCCGGCACCAATGTGACCGCGCGCGCTTTTGCCGTGCTCACCGCCGATAATCTCGATCACGTCATCAGCGCCAATCTGAATGGCGCCTATTATTGTGCGCTCGCGGTTTTGCCGCAGATGCGCAAACAGCACGATGGCGTTCTGATCCATACAGCATCCTGGGCTGGCAAATATGTGTCCCCCATATCAGGCACCGCCTATACCGCGGCCAAACATGCGGTGGTGGCCATGAGTCACGGGCTCAATATGGAAGAGTTCCGAAATGGCATTCGTTCATCGGTGATATGCCCGAATGAAATCTCAACGCCGATCCTCGATACACGGCCCGTGAAAGTGACGGCCGAGGAACGTGCACGCATGTTGCAAGCGGATGATATGGCCAATCTATATCTCTATATCGCCACGCAGCCGGCGCATGTCTGCATCAATGAAGTCACCATCGCACCGACATGGAACCGGTTTTACATGAATATGGTGTAAGCTTCACACCGCACGAGAACGACACACAGAAGGTCAAGGTCAAGAGCGCGCAAAAAACAAGATAAGATCGGACGCGTTAAGGGCCGCTCTTACAATCTACCCTTATGCGCCATCATAATCCTCAATCCGGCCCGTGCGGGGTGGCTCCGCTGTGGCGAGGGCGGCGCCTGTGCGCTCGACCGCTTTCATCAAGCGCAAGAGATTGCCGCCGGATAGTTTTTCGAGCGCAGAATCAGACCACCCACGGTCAATCAAAGCGGCAATGAGATACGGAAATTTTGACACATCCTCGAGGCCCTCGGGTGTGACGCCACCATAATAATCCGAACCAATGCCGACATGGTTCAAGCCCGTACGGCTTGCGAGATATTCGATGTGATCGCACAGCTCGGCGATTGTAGCTTTGGGTTGCGGACCGACTTTTGCGACATGCGCGGCAAGCGCTTCCTCGTGACTGTGCAAGAAGGAGTGTTTGCCAAAATCATCGCGCAAGGATCGCGACCAGTCGCGCGCTTTCTGGTTGATGAAATCGGGAATGAAGGTCGCCATGATCACGCTTTTTTTCGAGCGAATGCGATCAAGCACATCATCGGGCGCGTTGCGGGGATGATCGCACAGCGAAAACACATTGTTATGCGAAAACAAAACCGGTGCGCGCGAGATATCGAGCACCTTATGCATGGTTTTTGGTGATGTGTGCGCCAAGTCAACAATGATGCCCAATCGATTGAGCTCGAGTACCACCGCTTCGCCGAATTTGGTCAAGCCATTATGGCGTGGCACATCGGTGGCGCTGTCCACCCAATCAAGCGTCTCATTATGACACAGCGTGACCAGCCGCACACCGGCGGCATGCCAGACGCGCAAAGGGTTCAAGGAATTTTCAAGGCCGGTGCAGCCTTCAACCGTTACAAGAACCGCAATTTTGCCCGCGCGAAACGCACGGCCAATGTCATTGGCTGATGTCGCGAAGTGGTAGTTTACCGGGTCGGCCTCGCTGATCTGGCGAATGAGATCGATCAATTCCAAGGTCATGCGGCCGGGCTTTTCGGCCAGAGTGGGCGTGAAGGCGGCAAAAAACTGCGCCGCCACGAGACCCTCTTTCAACCGTGGTGTGTCGGTATCGGTCTCCGGATGCACGCGCGTCAAATCATAGCGCGCAATGCTCATCCCCGCGGGTTTGGACGAATGGACAACCCAAGGCAGGTCATTATGACCATCAATCAGCGGAAATTGCCGCAGAAGATGACGGGCGTGATCAAGAGCTTTCGCGGAGGCAGCGGACATGGGCGCGGTTCCTATCTCGGATTGTGTATTTATTGCGCCCTGCGCCGCGTTGCACAAGCGTTATGCAGTTTTTCCTGTGTGAGCGTGCAGGGATGCAAAGCAGCCTTTCACAAACCAAAATTGCGCGCGATGCGTAGACGCGTTACGTCAACCCCGAGTTTCACTGTGTGAATGCGGCGCGCACCCTTGGCCGCGCCTCCACCCCGTTAACAGGACCGCCCGACCATGAATGATGCCGCGACCCCTCTCCCCGGCGCTGCAACGGCTCAGCCATCCGGCTCCGCTGGCGCGGCCATACCGCCTCTGCCCAAGGGACGCTCGCCGCGTGCGATCATCCTGCCGGTGGTGCTGACGCTGGTACTCGGCAGCCTCGTCTATTGGGGTTACGGTTATTGGACGCATGGGCGTTTTGTGATCGATAGCGATGACGCCTATGTCGGAGCGACCGTGTCGACATTGTCGGCGCGTGTCTCGGGCCATGTGATTGAAGTCCCCGTCAAAACCAATCAAGCGGTCAAAGCGGGGGATCTACTCGCGCGCATTGATGATGGCGATTATCGTCTTGCGGTGGAAAGTGCCGCGCGCAAAATTGAAACGCAAAGCGCAAGCCTCGCGCGCCTCGACAGCCAGACCGCGCAACAAATGGCGCTGGTCAGCCAAGCGCGCGCGCAGATCACCGCAGCGGAAGCGGATGCGCAACGCGCGCAAGGCGATTTTGATCGTGCGCAGACCTTGGCCGCCGCCGATTTCAACAGCCGCGCGAAACTCGATCAGGTGCGCGCGGATCGCGACCGCACCCAAGCTGCTTTGGCGAGCGCGCGCGCTGGTCTTGCCGCATCCGAGGCAGGGCTTGATGTGCTCAAAGCGCAGAAGGCCGAACTCGCCTCGGTTAAGGCCGAACTTGAAACGGTAAAGACGCGTGCCGAACGCGATCTCTCTTTCACCGAAATTCGCGCGCCCTTTGATGGCGTCATTGGTAACAAAGCCGTTCAACTCGGACAATTGGTGCAGCCCGGTGTGCGGCTGATGGCACTCGTGGCCCTTGATAGTGTTTATGTCGATGCCAATCTCAAAGAGACGCAGATTGCACCGCTCAAAATCGGCATGCGTGCGGACATTCGTGCGGATGCCTATCCGGGCCGCGTGTTTGAAGGTCGCATCGAAAGCATCTCGCCCGCAACAGGCGCGCAATTCTCGCTCTTGCCGCCTGAGAACGCCACCGGCAATTTCACCAAAGTCGTGCAACGGCTTCCTGTGCGCATTGTTTTTGCGGATGAGGTCAAGCGCGAAGGTCTGTTGCGTCCGGGGCTTTCGGTAACGATCGAGATTGATCCCAACCACCCATGAGCGCCGCATCCGCCCAAGCATCCGGAGGATGGCCCCCGCAACCCGTGCTGACAACGCGGCGTGTGATTGCCTTCACAGGCATGGTGTTTGGCATGTTCATGGCCATTCTGGACATTCAAATCGTCTCGGCATCGCTTGCTGAAATTCAGGCCGGCTTGTCGGCGAGCGCGGAAGAAATTTCATGGGTGCAAACGGCCTATCTCATCGCCGAAGTGGTGATGATTCCGCTCTCGGGATTTTTAGGCCGCATGGTGTCAACCCGCTATCTCTTTGCGGCGTCGGCTGCTGGTTTCACGCTGATGAGCGTGATGTGCGCGCAAGCCTCCTCGATTGAGGAGATGATCATTTGGCGCGCGCTGCAAGGCTTTATTGGCGGCGGTATGATTCCGTCTGTGTTCTCGGCCGCCTTCACAATTTTTCCGCGCGAGAAACAATCAATTGTCTCGCCCATTATCGGGCTCGTTGCGACGCTTGCTCCCACCATTGGGCCGACCGCTGGCGGTTACCTCACCGATCTGTTTTCATGGCACTGGCTGTTTCTCGTCAATGTGATTCCCGGTATTGGCGTCACGCTTGCCGCGTGGTTCTTGATTGATTTTGACAAGCCCAATTTCGCTTTGTTCAAAAGTTTCGACTGGTGGGGTCTTGCCGGAATGGCGGCCATGTTGGGTGGGCTTGAATATGTGCTTGAAGAAGGCACAGCGAAAGACTGGTTTCAAGACGAACGCATTGTGTGGTGCGGTATCATCGCCGCCTTTGGGGGGACGCTCTTCTTCTTCCGCGCCTTCACGGCATTCACGCCGATTGTCGATCTCAAAGCCTTTTCCAATCGTAATTTTGCGGCGGGTTGTCTGGCGTCCTTCACAATCGGCATCGGTCTTTACGGACTGACCTATTTATACCCCGTCTTTTTGGCGCGTGTGCGCGGTTATACATCGCTTGAAATTGGTGAGACGATGTTTTTAACCGGCGTGGCGATGTTTTTCACCGCACCTTTTGCCGGACGGCTTTCAACAAAACTCGATCCGCGTCTTATGTTGGCCATAGGCATTTTCGGTTTTGCGATCGGCACATTTCTCGCCTCGACCTTGACCAAAGATTGGGGCTTTCACGAATTGATCTGGCCGCAAATTTTACGCGGTGTCTCCTTGATGTTCTGCATGGTGCCCATCAACAATGTGGCACTCGGCACATTGCCGCCCGAGCGTTTGAAAAACGCATCAGGCCTTTTCAATTTGACACGCAATCTCGGTGGCGCGGTGGGTCTCGCTTTGATCAATACGATACTCAACAATCGCTGGGATCAGCATTTGCAGCGCTTGCGGGACGCGGTGGCATGGGGACATCAAACCGCCGAAGAGACCTTGTATAATTTAACCCAAGGTCTTGCCGCTTTGGGCGATGCGGCAGAACTCGCCGCCACCAAACGCATCGCCATGATGGTGCGGCGCGAGGCGCTTGTTTTAGCGCTCGGCGATGTGTTCTTAGCGATGACTTTTGTGTTTCTTTTGATGCTGCTTGTCTTGCCTGCGATCCAACGCGCCGGTGGGCCGCGCGGTGCAGGCGGCGGCCATTAAAACGCGCTCATCAGGCGATTGATAGGCTCATCGCGCCCAAAACACCATAATCAACGGTGATGTGATCGCCCGGCGCAATCGCAACCGGCACAACACAGGTGCCCGTCGTGATAAGATCACCCGTTTTGATTCCGCCGGCATAGCGTGAGACTTCATTGACAAGCCAATGCAATGCGATGCGCGGATCACCCAACGCCGCCTTGCCTTTGCCCACCGCCACTTCGATCTTGTTTTTGAACGCGCGCACGTCATGCTCGGCCAAATCAAGCGCACGCCAGTCCTTGTTAAACGCCGGACCAACCATCAACCAGCACGCACAAGCCGTGTCGGCAATCAGGCTTGCCGCGCCTACGGCGGTAAAATCCTCATAGCGTGAATCAGGGACTTCAATCGAAGGGTGCAAACTCGCCACCGCATCCATGACTTCGGCAAGCGTATAGTCCTCTGATCGCGAGGGAAGATCACGCGCGAATTGAAACGCAAATTCCGCCTCCGCCACACGCATGAGATTAGTGCCAAGCGTCACAGAGCCTCCCGGCTCAAGCATGCGGCTTGCCAATAGCCGCCCGCCTAAGGGGCCATCAACATTGATATGCGCCTGCCCGGCCGTGCTCGTGGCCGCAATTTTCCAGCCGACAATTTTTTCACCAAAAGCCTCGGCCACCGCCCCGCCAATACGGTAGCCCGCCGCGCGATCCTTCGGACGAATCGCTTCCGGCAATCCGACTATTCGGGTGCCCTTTTGCCAATGTTCGACCAAAAGCCGCGCGGCTTCTGATTCGGTTGCCGATGCCTGATCCATTGCGGCTCCTGATTGTGCAAGCGGACGACGATGCGTGTGATGATCAATCGAACCGATCATTCCCTTGGGGTCAAGCCGGCAAGAGCGGGGACGGCGCCCTTCCCCAAGCCCCCTGCGGGATGCTACACGCATGACCCATGCTAGAAGGTTTGACCCCCAAAAATCCGACCCATGTGATGCGTCTCGTTTCCGACGAGCGGACCGCCCGCGCGGTGGCCGACATTGTCATGGAAACCTTTGATCCGAACGAGACGGCAGCAGCCGCGTTTGAAAATGAAGCGCTCGGCCATTGGGAAACAGAAGTCTATTTCGCCGATGCCCCTGATGACGCCGGCATGCGCCAACTCATTGCGGAAACGGTGAGCGAACAGGCAGCGCGCGCGCTTCGGTTTGAAACGCTGGCCGAACAGGATTGGGTGAAGGCCTCGCTTGATGGTCTATCGATTGTCGAGGCGGGCCGGTTTCGTGTGCATGGATCGCATGATCGCGGTCGTATTCCGCACAATGCGATCGGGATCGAGATTGAAGCGGCGTTAGCTTTCGGCACGGGCCATCATGGCACAACACGCGGTTGTTTGTTGATGCTCGATTATATTTTGAAGCGTCGCACACCGCGCCATGTGATCGATATTGGCACAGGCTCGGGTGTACTCGCGATTGCCGCCGCACGCGCTTTGCACAGACCTGTCGCCTCGGGCGATATTGATCCGGTTGCGGTGGAGGCCGCGCGCGGCAATGCGCGTCTTAATCAAGCCGCAGCCCATGTGACACCGGTGGTTGCCAAAGGCGTTTCACATCCCGCCCTTTATGCCGAAGGCCATTATGATCTTGTGTTTGCGAATATACTCGCGCGCCCCTTGATCCGCCTTGCGCCGCATATTGCAACCGTTGCTTCATCCGATGCCGATATCGTGCTGTCAGGTTTGCTCGCACATGATGTGCCGGGCGTTGTGAATGCCTATGGCTTGCAAGGCTGGCATTTGACCAGGCGCATCGATCTTGAAGGATGGGCCGCGTTGCTGCTGCACCGTGTCGCCGGCCGCCCGCTCTCGCGTCTTGACTTCTGATTTCCATTCAACTGACCGCAAGGATTAAGCCATGGCTGAGGCGATCTTCCAAAGTTTCGAACAGAAGACGACACCCTCTCAAGGGGCTGAGCATCTGAAAGCCTTGCGCGCTGAATTGAAAGCACGCGGTCTTGATGGTTTCGTGGTGCCGCGCACCGATGAACATCAAAACGAATATGTGCCGGCATCATCCGAGCGCCTGGCTTGGCTCACAGGCTTTGCCGGTTCATGGGGTATGGCCATTGTGCTTGCCGATAAAGCCGCCATTTTTGTGGATGGTCGCTATACGGTGCAAGTGCGTGAACAAGTCGACGTGTCACTCTTTACGCCCGAACATCTCATCGACCATCCGCCGGAACAATGGATCCGTGAAACGCTCACCGCCGGCATGAAAATCGGCTTTGATCCTTGGCTTCACACGCATGATGGCGCGAAGCGCTTGGAAGACGCGTGCAAAGCGGTGGGCGCGATACTTCTTGCCGTTGATACCAATCCGATTGACTCCGTCTGGCTTGATCGCCCCGCCGTGCCGCTTGCGCCTGTTGCCTTGCACAAGCCTGCTCATGCCGGTGAAGGTGCGAGCGAAAAAATCAACCGCATCCGCGCGAAACTCAAAGACAGCAATGCCGATGCGATTGTGATTACCGACGCACACGCTGTGGCATGGGTTTTCAACATTCGTGGCGGTGATGTGGGCCATACGCCCTTACCGCTCGGCTTTGCGATTGTGCCGCGCGAGGGCAAGCCGGAACTGTTTATGGATGGTCGCAAATTTTCAAACACCGTGCGCGATGCGGTGTCTGACATGGCGGATATCGCGGAACCTTCATCGCTTGAAGCCGCGCTTGATCGGCTGGGTTCCAAGAAGGCCCGCGTGCGCTTTGATGGTTCAACCGCCGCAACACGTCTTGTGCGCCGCGTTGAAAGCGCAGGCGGCAAAGCGGATGTGGGCACCGATTTTGTGGCCTTGATGAAGGCCGTCAAAAACAAAGCGGAAATTGAAGGCTCACGCGCGGCGCATGCGCGCGATGGTGCGGCGATGTCTAAATTTCTCGCATGGTTTGATCGCGAAGCTGTCAAAGGCCATCTCACCGAAATCGACGCAACGATTAAGCTTGAAGAATGCCGCCGTGACACAGGCGTGTTGAAGGACGTCTCCTTCCCTTCCATCGCGGGCGCTGGGCCTAATGCGGCAATTCCGCATTACAAGGTTTCAGTCGACTCAAATCGCAAAATCGAACCGGGCATTTTTCTAATTGATTCCGGCGCGCAATATGAAGACGGCACGACCGACATCACGCGCACAATCGCGGTGGGTCCCGCAACAGCCGAAATGAAAGATCGATTTACCCGTGTGCTCAAAGGTCATATCGCGATTGATCAGGCTGTGTTTCCGAAAGGCACAAGCGGCGCACAAATTGATTCCTTTGCACGCAAACCTCTTTGGGATGTGGGCCTTGATTTCGACCATGGCACTGGCCACGGCATCGGCTCTTATCTCTCTGTGCATGAAGGCCCGCAACGGATTGCGAAGACGGGTGTCACTCCGCTTGAACCCGGCATGATGCTGTCCAACGAACCGGGCTTTTATAAAGCGGGCCATTGGGGCATTCGCATCGAAAATCTTATTCTCGTTGAAAAGCGCGACATCAAAAATGCCGAACGCGAAATGTATGGCTTTGAGACGTTAAGCTTCGCGCCGATTGATCTCAATCTTGTTGAGACCTCGCTCTTAACAGCAGAAGAAGGCGCTTGGTTGAATGCCTATCATGCCAAGACACGCGCCATCGTCGCGCCTTATTGCGATGCCGAAACATTGAAATGGTTGGAGGCGGCCACACGCGCGGTGTGATCAAGCACCCACGCGGTTGAACCACTCATCCTCGTCGATCACTTCGACGCCGTGTTTCTTCGCGTCTTCGAGCTTTGAACCCGCACCGGGGCCCGCAACCAAGAGATCGGTTTTCTTCGACACCGAGCCTGACACTTTGGCGCCCAACCGCTCGGCCATGGCTTTGGCCTCGTCACGCGTCATACGCACGAGCGCGCCGGTAAATACAATGGTTTTACCGGTAACGGGGGTTGAGGTTTGCACCGCTTCCATCGCCTCGGGCGTGACATGTTCAAGCAGCGCGGCAAGCTCTTCGCGATTATGCGCTTCATTAAAAAAATCAACGATTGAACCGGCGACAATCGGGCCGATGCCATCAATCGCTTCAAGTTCGGCGCGCGCGGCGGCGCCATCTTCGGCCGCTTTGAGAGCGACGTCACGCAAATGATCGACCGACCCAAAATGCCGCGCCAATTGTTTGGCCGTGGTTTCACCGACATGGCGAATACCCAGCGCAAAGATGAAGCGATTAAGCGTAACTGATTTGCGCGACGCAATCGCATCGAACAGTTTTTTGACCGAAACCGCGCCGTAACCTTCACGATCCTTCAGCTTTTTCAAAGCGCGCGCATCGCGTGCCTCAAGCGTAAAAATATCGCGCGGCCGGGTGATGAGTCCATCCGCAAAAAATCCTTCAATCTGCTTGTCCCCCAAGCCTTCAATGTCAAAGGCGTTGCGCGAGGCAAAATGCTTGAGACGCTCGGTGGCTTGGGCAGGACAAATCAATCCGGCCGTGCACCGACGCACCGCTTCAGGCTCTCCCGTTTTCGGATCCGTCTCGCGTACCGCATGGCTACCACAGGCCGGACAATGATCAGGAAACGCGAAAGGCTTTGAATTCTGTTTGCGTTTATCCGCCACAACAGCAACGATTTGCGGGATCACATCGCCGGCACGTTGAATGATGACCGTATCGCCAATGCGGATGTCTTTGCGCGCGATTTCATCCTCATTGTGAAGCGTTGCGTTGGAGACGACGACACCACCCACGGAAACAGGTTGGAGTTTCGCAACCGGCGTCAACGCGCCCGTGCGCCCGACTTGAATATCAATATCAAGCAGTGTGGTTGTTGCCTTCTCGGCCGGAAATTTGCGCGCCGTGGCCCAACGCGGCGAGCGGGAGATGAATCCAAGCCGTGCCTGCAGCGCGAGATCATCAACCTTATAAACGACGCCATCAATGTCATAACCAAGGGAAGCGCGCTGATCCTCGATCCGGCGATAATGATCGATCATTTCTTGAAGCGTGACACATCGTTTGGTCAGCGGATTGGTGGGCAAACCCATGGCATGAAAGGCTTTGACCATGCCGCTTTGCGTGTCTGATGGCATGGCGCCTTCGACCAATCCCCACGCATAGGCGAAAAATTTCAACGGGCGTGCTGCGGTGATCGCGGGATCCAATTGGCGTAATGAGCCAGCCGCCGCATTGCGCGGATTCGCAAAAGCGGGCTTACCCTCTTTCTCCTGCCGTTCATTGAGCGCAAGAAAATCGGCAGTGGCCATATAGATTTCACCGCGCACTTCAATCACATCCGGCGTATGCCCGTGTAGCTTTGCCGGTATTTGATGAATCGTGCGCACATTGGCCGTGACGTCTTCACCCTCTTCGCCATCACCGCGCGTTGCCGCAACCATCAACTGCGATTTTTCAAAACGAAGCGAACAGGAAAGACCATCAATTTTGGGTTCAGCCGTGAAAGCAATCTCACGCGTAGAGGGCCAATCAAGAAAGCGCCTGACACGATCGACAAAGTCAGACACGTCCTCATCGGAAAACGTATTGGCGAGCGAGAGCATAGGCACCGCATGCTTCACTTTTGAAAATTTTTCAGAAGGTTTTGCACCAACCCGCGTCAGGGATGAGTGTTCTTTTTGTAAATCCGGGAATGCCGCCAACAAGCCTTCAAATCGGCGGCGTAATGAATCATAATCCGCATCAGAAATCACCGGCGCGTCGTCGCGGTGATAATGAACATCATGAGTGGCGATCTCATCGGCAAGCGCCTGCCATTCCAACCGCGCCTCGATGGGGGTTAATTGTTCAAGAGGCGTTGAGCGCAAAGGATCATGCGCCTTTTTCATCGCGCCGCCTCAATCAACCTCTTGGCAGCCGCGCGCGCCTCTTCTGTAATTTCAGCGCCCGACAACATACGCGCGATTTCTTCACGCCGATGCTTATCATCAATGGTGACAACGCGGGTTGCGATGCGCCCGCTCTTGCCCGCCTCGCCTTTGGCAATCAGGAAATGCGTTGCCGCGCGCGCGGCCACTTGCGGCGCATGTGTAACGGAGAGGACCTGAACCTTGTCTGCAAGACGCGCGAGACGTTGACCGATCGCATCCGCCACCGCACCGCCAACGCCCGTATCGATTTCATCAAACACCAGCGTGGGTGCTGATCCGCGATCCGCCAACGCAACTTTGAGCGCCAGCATGAAGCGCGAGAGTTCGCCCCCCGAAGCGACTTTCATCATTGGTCCCGGCCTTGAACCCGGATTGGTCTCAACCCAAAACTCGACATGATCAAAGCCTTCAGGCCCGCGTGCGCTTTCATCGCGCTCGAGTGCCACGATAAATTTAGCGCGTTCGAGTTTCAAAGGCGGCAATTCACCCATGACGGTTTTTTCAAGCTGCGCTGCAGCTTTGGCGCGCTTTTTTGATAAAGCATCTGCTGCTTTCAAATATTGCGCTTCCGCATCATGGAGTGCTTTTTCGAGTTTGACGAGCGACACTTCACCCGCATCAAGGGCCGCGACATCATTCGCATACCGCTCGGCAAGGGCTGCAAGCTCATCAACCGGCACATGGTATTTTCGAGATGCGGCACGCAACGCAAACAAACGTTCTTCAACACGCTCCAATTCGCGCGGATCAAAATCGGCCGCCCGTTCAGCAGCCTCGAGCGCAGCGCGTGACTCTTCCAACGCATCAATCGCAATTGCCAAAGCGCGAATGGCGGGGCCGAGCAACGCCTCGGCTTCTGTCCCGCGGCGCTCAAGGCGTCGTTGCACGGACAAGAGAGCGGGCACGGGTGACGCAGAACCACCCACCGCATCCAACGCATCACGAATTTCACCACTCGCTTTTTCAGCCGCCATCATCGCCTGACGGCGATCCGCAAGCGCGGTTTCTTCTCCCGGCTCCGGTCCTAATGTCGCCAATTCATCGCAAGCATGACGCAGGAAATCCGCTTCCTTGCGCGCGGCTTCTAAGCGTTTCTTTTGCGCGTCCAAGGCGTCGCGCGCATCCTGCCATGATTGATGAGCATCGCTGAGCGTGGCGCGTTCTTTTTCAACGCCTGCAAAGGAATCGAGAATGGCGCGATGGGTTGCAGGATCCGCCATCGCGCGATCATCATGCTGGCCATGAATTTCAACAAGGCTTGTGCCGATGGCACGCAAAGCCTGCACGCTCACAGGCTGATCATTGACAAGCGCGCGGGTTTTACCATCTGCCATCTGCACCCGCCGCAGAATGATTTCGCCTTCATGCGCAATAGCGAAATCCGCAAGGGCCGCGAAAGACGGATGATCAGCTTGAGGACGGAAACTGGCGATCACCTGCCCTTGGGCTTCGCCATGGCGCACGAGCGATCCATCGCCGCGCGCACCAAGCGCCAACGCAAAGGCATCAAGCAGAATGGATTTGCCCGCCCCGGTTTCGCCGGTCAAAACGCCCAAGCCCCGATCAAAAGCCAGATCGAGCCGGTCGATGAGAACAATGTCTCGTATGGCGAGGTGAGTCAGCATGAAACGATGAAACGCTTAGGAGTCACCGAGATGCAAGTCCCCCTCAGAAGATCTTCACCGTCTTGAAGGCCTTTGAGATCCAGGAATCCTCATTTTCCTTCGGCTCTACGCCTTTTTTCTGCAAAAGCGCGTAGGTGTCCTTGTACCATTGGCTTTCCGGGAAATTATGGCCGAGAACCGCAGCAGCGGTTTCTGCCTCGCTCACGATACCGAGCGCCAGATAGGCCTCAGTCAAACGCGCCAGCGCTTCCTCAATTTGGTTGGTGGTTTGGAATTGGGACACCACATTGCGGAACCGGTTGATCGCCGCGGTATAATTGCGCTTTTGCAGATAATAACGGCCCACATCCATTTCACGGCCCGCAATCTGGTCACGCAACACGGTGATTTTGAATTTCGCATCCTTGGCATAGTCCGACTTCGGCCAGCGTTGAATGACTTCCTGGTAAGCCACAAGGGCCTTCTCGGCGCGTTCTTGGTCGCGGCTGACATCAAGCACGACGTCGTAGTAGGAACTTGCGATCAGATAGGCCGCATAGGCGGCATCAGGATCAGCCGGATAGAGCTGCAAATAGCGTTTACCGGCCGAGGCGGCCTCTTCAAATTCTTTCGCTGAATAATGCGAGAAAGTCTGCATGAGCAGCGCCTTTTTCGACCATTGCGAATAAGGGTAGGTTTTGTCGATTTCTTTGAATTGCTTGTTGGCTTTTTCGTAATCGTGATCTTCAAGCGCCGCGAGCCCATCATTGTAGAGCTTCTCAGCGGGGAGATCGGGTTTTACTTCCGGCTTATAGACCTCACCCTTGTCGAACGGATTAAGGCTGTCGCACCCTGCAAGCGGCGCAAGCGCCAAAGCGGCGAGAAGCGGGAGGATGAAGCGGGTCGAAGCCCTCACGACGACGGTTTCGGCAAGACGCATGAGACTAATCGCTCCATAAGCGGAAAGGGACGCGCCCGTATGAGAACGGGCAGGCGACAGATTGCGCAGGTTTCATAAACCAATCGCTAACATCCTGCCAGCAGAGATGAAATAAAGCGATAAAGACGGCAAAATTGGGATCAGTCGCGTGCAGGCGCACAGGCCATGGCGGCCACGCGAGGCAAAGCCTGCCCCAAAGGCGCACCAGCGCGTTTTTCCTCAATGATTTCATAGGCTGAGCGGTCGGCAAACAGCGCCTCAAGCACAGCGACATTCATGCGATGACCGCTGCACCATGAGCGGAAATGGCCCAAAATCGGCATGCCGGCCAGCGACAAATCGCCCACCGCGTCGAGCATTTTATGGCGAATGAATTCATCACCATAACGCAAGCCCTCGGGATTAAGGACCGTATCGCCATCAATGGCGACCGTATTGTCGAGCGAAGCGCCCAACGCAAAGCCAGCCTGACGCAACCGATCAACATCCTTCAAAAAACCGAAGGTGCGTGCATGCTGCAATTCATCGCGGAAACTTTGCGGCGTTAAATCCAACGTCTTTTTCTGCCGTCCGATCAAAGCGGTCGGGAAATCAATTTCGACAGTCAAACGGAAGCCGCCCGTATAGGGAACGAGCTCGGAAAATTTACCGTCTTTTTCAACGCGCACAGGCTTAAGCACGCGCAGATAACGACGCGCGGCATTTTGCTTTGTGACACCGACGCGATCAATCAGCGCAATGAAGGGTGCGGAGCTGCCATCCATGATGGGAACTTCTGCACCATCAATCTCAACGAGAAGATTATCGATGCCCGAGGCATAAACTGCCGCCATCAAATGTTCGATGGTAGAAATCGCGCCAGAGTCGTGATCGCCGATGATCGTGCACAATTCCGAGGCGCTCACCGCATCATGGGTCGCCCCCACGAGACGTTCGCGACCGCCTTCAAGGCCTTTGCGCAGAAATTTAATGCCGTGATTTTCGGGCGCCGGGCCCAAAACAAGAGTAACCGGCTGACCGGAATGAACCCCGTGGCCTGAAAGCCGTGTCCGGCGTGCCAACGTCACTTGTCGAGAAAAACTCATCGTGTCTCTGATCCATCCCCACCGGCTCAATCGGGTATTCACCCAACTTGACCCTAAGCCGTTATTTAGAGCGGTCCCCGCCGCGCTTCAAATCACGGTTGCTTACCGTTTGTTACAATCCAAAGCTCTTTTGAAATAATTAAAATATCCTTATTTTTCAAAAATTTGGCCCGGATCGTTAAGATCCGAGCCAAAGAATATTCAAAAAGTCGCTGTAACGGATGTTAGTTTGACTGACGGCGAAGGAAAGCGGGGATTTCCATTTGGTCGTCTTCAAACATCCGCGGCTGTGATGCCGGAGCCGCTGCCGAGGCCATCATCGCTGGCTGGGCCATACGCTGCGGGGCAACAGGGGCCTCATAAGCGGTGACTGGAGCGGGTTCCACCGCAACCGTCCGCGGTGCCGGAGGCACGTCCGAATTTGGTGCGCGGCGACCGCCTCCAAATCCCGCCGAGACGAGACGATCCATCAAAGACCGCTTCTGGCCTTCAATCGGCGCAGCTGTCATCGGATCCGCACGACCGGCTTCAAGGCTGCGTTGTGCGATTGGCGGAAAATCATCGGCCGTAGGCATGCGGATCGGACGCAAAGGACGCTCCGAAACCGGAGGCACAAACCCACGATCATCAACATGCGCTGTATAGGCTTCTGGTGCGCGGGGCTGAGGCTGTGGCTGCGGCTCAGGCATAACCGGACGCGGCGTTGCCGCACGGATCGCAAGGTCAGGCGCGACCTGAATGCTGCGCGGCTGGAAAGCCGGCTGTGCAGGCGCTTCTTGCGGGGCTTGCGGCGCGTAATGCGATGCCGGCGTTGCATAGTTCTGGGCCGGATGCGGAGCCGGAGCCATAGACTCGAGCGGACGCGCAATCGCCGCATTCATTTCGCTGCGAATGCGATCAGTCATATCACGCAAGCGCGTGTCAGACATTGAAGAAGCCGATGCAGCAGCCGCGGCGGCGGCAGCGGTTGCATTTTGACGCGCGATCTCGGCGTGGTCGATACCGGTTGCCACGACAGAAACGCGCACAATGCCTTCAAGCGAGTCATCGCGCGTTGCACCGAAGATGACATTCGCATCGGGATCAACTTCTTCACGAATACGGGTCGCAGCTTCATCAACTTCATAAAGCGTAAGATCAGATCCACCGGTGATGGAAATCAGCAGGCCGCGTGCACCGGCCATGTTCACATCATCAAGAAGCGGATTGGCGATTGCGGCCTCTGCTGCGCGCAACGCACGCTTTTCGCCCGTCGCTTCGCCCGTGCCCATCATCGCCTTGCCCATCTCACGCATCACAGCGCGCACATCGGCAAAGTCGAGATTGATCAGACCTTCCTTGACCATCAGATCGGTGATGCAGGCCACACCGGAATAAAGAACGCGATCAGCCATCGAAAACGCATCGGCGAAGGTGGTTTGCTCATTGGCGACGCGGAACAAATTCTGGTTCGGAATGATGATCAGCGTATCGACGCATTTCTGCAATTCAGTGATGCCGGACTCCGCAAGGCGCATGCGGCGTGTGCCTTCAAACTGGAAGGGCTTTGTTACAACACCAACGGTGAGGATACCCATATCGCGTGCCGCGCGTGCCACGACCGGCGCAGCACCCGTACCGGTTCCGCCACCCATACCGGCGGTAACGAACACCATATGTGCGCCAGCCAATTGATCACGAATTTCGTCGATCACTTCTTCTGCAGCAGCACGACCCACTTCCGGTTGCGAGCCTGCACCAAGACCTTCGGTGACCTGCATGCCCATCTGGATCACGCGATGTGCCTTGGAGCTTGTGAGCGCTTGTGCATCGGTATTGCCGACGACAAATTCGCAGCCCTGCAAGCCAATCTCGATCATATTGTTCACGGCATTACCGCCGCCACCACCCACACCGAACACGGTGATTCTTGGTTTCAATTCCCGGATGTCGGGTGCTGCAAGATTGATCGTCATGGTCTTCGCCTCTGCTCTTGATCGACGCCCGGCCGCGCCTTTGTTAACTCTGCAAGACAATCCGGCCGCCGCGCCGTATTGCCGACCCCTTTAGAAACTATCGCGAAACCAACGGCCCATTCGTGTGAAGTAACCGTCCGTTCCCGTTCCGAGCGCCAGCCCCGAAGTCCGAGGCTCGAAATGTTCGAGCGCCGCAACTTGCGGGTAGACCAGCAAACCAACCGGTGCAGCAAAGGCAGGGCCTTTGACCGCATCGGGCAAACCTTGAACACCCAGCGGGCGACCAACACGCACCTGCTTTGAAATCACGATTCGGCAAAGCTCTGTAAGACCGGTAAGCGATGCGCCACCGCCCGTCAGAACAATGCGACGACCCGCTTCTGCGGCAAATCCGGATGTCTTCAACCGATCACGAACGAGTTCGAGAATCTCTTCAACACGCGGACGAATGATTCGAACA
Organism: Hyphomicrobiales bacterium; assembly: GCA_947455645.1. Classification (GTDB taxonomy): domain Bacteria; phylum Pseudomonadota; class Alphaproteobacteria; order Rhizobiales; family Beijerinckiaceae; genus CAIUPE01. The sequence continues at coordinate 16,743 of CANGPA010000030.1, forward strand.
AGCTGTGCTTTCGGAATATGATAAACATGATCGCTATTGGCTTCATCAACAGATGCCACGGCAACCGTCTCGCGATCATCCGATGGGCTTGCCAATGTTGATCCATAAAGCGTTTTCAACCGCTCGGCGTGATTGATGCCCGTCGATAGGCCGCGCGCAATATCCATGGTGATATGATTGCCGCCAACCGCTACCGCATCCGCATGCACAAGCATGCCATTGGAGAACACACCGAAACTGGTTGTGCCACCGCCCAAATCAACAACAGCAACGCCCATTTCAGCTTCGTCATCAACGAGGACCGAGAGGCCGCTCGCATAAGGACTGGCCACAACGGCTTCGACACCAACATGGCAGCGCTCAACCGCAAGCATCAGATTGCGGATCGCCGATTCATCGCTGGTGAGAATGTGCATATCCACACCGAGCCGCTCGCCAATCATGCCATGCGGATCGCGAATATGACGCGTCTCATCGATCGAGAAGCCCGTTGGCAGAGAATGAAGCACGCTGCGACCGGACTCAGCACCGGTATAGCTCATCGCTTCGAAGACGCGGCGAATATCACCATCAGCCACGCCCTGCCCGCGCAAGGAAATCTCTGCGGTATAGGCTTCGGATTTCAAGCGTCCACCGGTCATATTGACGATGACCGAGCGCACTTCAACGCGCGCCATACGTTCCGCACTATCAATCGCAAGACGGATTGATTGTTCAGCCGCTTCGAGGTCGACAACAATGCCCGCTTTTAATCCGCGTGCACGTTGGTGGCCCAAACCAATGATCCGCGCTTTGTGCGAACGGCCCTTCAGCGCCTCAGCCGCTGAGACCGGTTGCAACTCGGCAATCAGACAGACAACTTTGCTTGTGCCAACATCGAGCACAGACACAATCGTGCTGCGTTTCGGATTGATCGGCCGCAAGCGCGGTGTCAGGCTGGGTCCGTAACCGCTCACGCCGGACCTCCCTTCGCCTTCGCATGTGCTTTTAAAAGCTCTTCGCGTGCAGCGGCGGCGGCTTCGGTCAACCGCATCACAACCCGATCAGGCCGCCTCAAATCAATGAGCACAATATCCTTGTCGGTAATTTTGTGATCACGCAGAAAAACAGAAAACCGCGACAAGGCGGCGGAGGGATTATCTTCCGGCAAAAGAACGTCAAGACCATTCGCCAATTTTAACGTCCAGCGGCGATCACCCACGCGCACACCTGCACGAACCAGCGGCTTCACTTCAGGGGCGGCGTCCATCATCGCGATAAATTCGCTTGCGCGCACGCCAGCGCCCTCACCCACGACCAGCGGCAAATCGGCAAATGTGTCATCCGTCATCGGACCGATCACGCGCCCATCAGGACCCACAATCGAAACCTCGCCATCCCGTTGCCAAAGCGCGAAGGGTTTATTCTCGGAGATACCGATCGAGAGCGCATTGGGATAAAATTTGCGAACGGTTACATCGCGCACGAGCGGCAGCGCCATCAGGCGCGCGCGCACCGCTTCGGCATCAAGAAACGGAAGCGAGTCATCCGATTCAATACCGGCAGCGGCCAAAACATCCTTTTCATCGAGCGTTTGGAGGCCCGTGATGGTGATGCTGCGAATGTCGAATCCAGCAAGACGAAGCAGCCGCTCCTGCACATCGCCATTCGTGTCGAAAAACGATTGAATATGCCCGCCGCGATCAAGACCAAAGGCCAAAGTAGCGACAAAGAGCGAAATGGTCAGGGTTGACCCAAATCCCTTCGGCAACCGCTCGAGTAGATTGAAAAATGTGTCGCGAAGGGTGGTTTCCGTCCCAAAACGGGACTTGAGAAGCCGAAAGCGCGAATGTTCAACGCGTTGTACAAAAGCAAAATCTGCGGAGGCGGAATGCCCCCTCAGCGCTCGTTGCTCGCGTCCTCCACCATCCATCGTACTAACTCGCCAAACCCGATACCCGCATGGGCCGCCAATTCAGGCACCAATGACGTTTCCGTCATTCCAGGCTGCGTATTGACCTCGAGGCAGATAACCTCGCCCGTACCACCGGGCGTGTCGTCATATCGAAAATCAGCGCGGCTCACGCCGCGGCAGCCCAAAGATTGATGCGCCGTTAACGCTAGCTTTTGGACAAGATGGTAAATATTCGGTAAAATTTCTGCCGGAAGAACGTGAATAGATCCGCCCTTCGCATATTTTGCGTCAAAGTCGTAAAAAACCCCCGTAGAAGGACGGATATCAATAACGCCAAGCGCCCGTCCATCCATCACGGCACAGGTTAACTCCCGCCCGGGAATATAACGCTCGACCAAAACCGTATCGCCATAGGGCCAATCGGCGCGCGCCAATTCCTGCGGCGGATGAGTACGGTCTTCGCGCACGAGGATAACGCCGACGGATGACCCCTCATTGACCGGCTTCACCACATAAGGCGGCGGCATGACATGAGCCTTGGCTGCTTCGAACCGGCTAATCGTCACCCCTTCGGCCACAGGAACGCCCGCCGCTTTCATCACCGCCTTGGCGCGGTCCTTCTGCATCGCGAGAGATGAGGCCAGAACGCCGGAATGCGTGTAGGGGATGCGCAACATTTCGAGAATGCCTTGCACGATCCCGTCTTCACCATAGCGACCATGCAACGCATTAAAGACGACATCGGGCTTGAGGTGAGACAGTGCATCGGACAGATCATGGCCCACATCAACACGGGTGACGCGATAACCCTCGCCCTCAAGCGCAAGCGCGCAAGCCGCGCCTGATTTCAAGCTGACACTGCGTTCGGCCGAGAGCCCGCCCATCAAAACAGCGACATGTTTAGTCATTAGGCCTCTCCGACGATTTTGATTTCCCAAGAAAGCGTAACACCGGACTGATCAAAGACGCGCCGGCGAACATGTTCGCCCAAGGCTTCAATATCGGCAGCGGTTGCGCCCTCATGCGCGACAAGAAAATTCGTATGCAAAGGCGAGACTTCAGCACCGCCGATGCGAAAGCCACGCAACCCCGCTTGATCAATAAGTTCCCAGGCTTTTTTGCCCGGCGGGTTTCGAAACGTAGAGCCCCCGGTGCGTGTGTTGACAGGCTGGGTTGAAGACCGCGCTTCGGTAATCGCGTTCATCTCTTCGATAATTTTTACAGGATCACCGGCTTCACCTTTAAAGAGTGCTTCGGTGAAAATCACATCATCCGCCACCGCGCAATGCCGATAAGAAAATCCCATCGCCACATGATCAAACACATGACGCACGCCCGCGCGATCAAACCCGCGCGCAGAAACAAAAATATCTTTTGTCTCGCCGCCATAGGCGCCGCCATTCATGCGCAAAGCACCTCCGATTGTGCCTGGTATGCCCCGCAAAAAAGAAAATCCGGCAATACCGGCTTCCGCTGCGATGCGCGCCACTTTCACATCCGCCGCACCCGCACCGGCGCGAATATGAAAATCCGCTTCCGTTGAAATAGATTGAAAGCCTTTGCTCAGACGAAGCGCTGCGCCCCGAAATCCGCCATCGCGCACGAGCAAATTCGATCCCAATCCAAGAACGAGAAGCGGAACATCATGCGGCAAAGCGATGAGAAAATTTTGAAGATCGTCTTCATCCTCAGGTGTGAACAACAGATCCGCTTTACCACCCGCGCGAAACCACGAATAAGGAGCCAGCGGCGCATCATAATGAAGCGCACCACGCAGCGAAGAGATATCGAGGACGCGCCGTTCCATCACGCGCCTTGTTGTTCAAGCGCGGCCAATTCACCCGGCAAAGCGTAAGCCCATTGCGTGATATTGCCGGCACCAAGGCAGATCACATAATCGCCCGCACCCGCAAGCGGTCGGACGAGACCGGCAAGCGCTGTGGCATCGGGCAAAGCCATCACATGACGATGACCGTGCGCCTTTAAGCCGGCCACAAGCGAGTCGCGGTCCGCCCCTGCAATCGGTTGTTCACCCGCAGCGTAGGTGTCAGCTACGATCACGCAATCGGCATCGTTAAAACAGGTTGCGAATTGATCAAACAATGCCGACAGGCGCGTGTAGCGATGCGGTTGAACAATGGCGATGACTTTGCCCGTGGTTGACGCGCGTGCCGCTTTCAAAACAGCAGCAATCTCAACCGGGTGATGACCATAATCATCAAAAATAGCGGCACCATTCCACGTGCCTGTTTTTGTAAATCGGCGCTTGACGCCCCCAAAACTTTTAAGCCCGTCACGAATGGCATCGGGTGACATGCCCAGATGATAGGCCACCGCAATCGCGGCCGTCGCATTCAATGCATTATGATGTCCGGGCATGGGTAATTCCAAGCCATCGATGCGCGTCATTTTTTTGGATTTACGATCGCGTAGTGCAATCGAGAACCGCGAACGGCCACCCGTGAGGTCCACATCGAGCAAGCGCACATCGGCTTGCGGGTTTTCGCCATAGGTGATGATGCGGCGATCCTCGATCCGGCCAACCAATTCCTGCACGGTCGGGTGATCGAGACACATCACCGCAAACCCGTAAAAGGGAAGATTTTCAACAAAGGTGCGAAACGCATCCTTGATCGCGTCGAAGGTTTTGAAATGATCCAAATGTTCCGGATCGATATTGGTGACAACCGCCACATCGGCCGGAAGTTTCAAGAAGGTACCATCGGATTCATCCGCTTCAACCACCATCCACTCGCCATCACCCAAGCGCGCATTGGTTCCATACGCATTAATGATGCCGCCATTGATCACGGTCGGATCAAAATGTCCGGCGAC
>CANGPA010000031.1 GCA_947455645.1 Hyphomicrobiales bacterium
ACCCGCGATGGGACTTTATAGTTTCCATGGGCGCGGCACACTCAATGGAACCATCCCGCATCCAGCTATTGTATCTTTGATGGAGCGCGCGGCAAAACAAGCGAAGATTCCTTTGCAACGCAGCGTTCACATCGGCGCATTGACGGAATCGTCCTATGTGCAGCTCATCGGATCAGGCGTTGCGGTGATCGATATGGGCTTCCCCTGCCGCTACACGCATTCATCGCTTGAACTTTGCGACGTGAATGATCTCGTACAGTTGAGCGCTTTGTTGACAACCGCCATCACATCCGTCGATGCGAAGTTCAGCCTCGATCGCGATCTTTATGAAAAATGAGAAGCGGTCTTAACGGCTCAGATCAATGAGCCGTTGACCAGCGCACGACCATCCGCACCAAAAAGATGGCAGACATTGGAGGGCAGAACGAGCGTCACCGCTTCGCCAATTTTCTGTCGCGCCAAACCATCCGTTTTGACAACGCATTGCGGCAGAGCGGGTGTTTCGACATAGAGCATGGTTTCGCCACCCAGATGCTCGGAGAGAGACACGGTCCCGCCCACGCTATTCTTCGCGCCTGCTGATGCGATCTCGATATGTTCAGGCCGGATGCCAAGTGTGACCTTGCCCTTGGGCAGTGTCGCGCCATGTGTCTCAACATTAATCGACGCGCCACCCTGCAACACAATGGTTGCAACGCCATTCGACACATCGGTCACTTCACCGGGCATCAAATTCATTTTGGGGCTGCCGATAAATGTGGCGACAAACAGATTGTTCGGGCGGTGATAAAGCTCGAGCGGACTGCCCACTTGTTCAATGCGGCCGGCATTCAGCACCACAATCTTGTCGGCCATGGTCATGGCTTCCACCTGATCATGGGTGACATAAATCATGGTTGCTTTGAGATCATTGTGGAGCTTGGCAATTTCGATCCGCATCTGCACGCGCAAGGCGGCATCGAGATTTGACAAAGGCTCGTCAAACAAAAACACATCAGGCTCACGCACAATCGCGCGGCCAATGGCAACGCGCTGGCGTTGACCGCCCGACAATTGCGCAGGGCGACGATCGAGATAATCCGTAAGTTGCAACAAATTTGCCGCTTTATCCGTACGTCTGACAATTTCATCGCGCGGCGTTTTGGCCATCTTCAACCCGAAGGCAATGTTCTCACGCACGGTCATATGCGGATAAAGCGCATAGGATTGGAACACCATCGAAATGCCGCGTTTGGCGGGAGGCAGAGGCGACACATCCTTGCCGGCAATTTCAATCACGCCGCCCGACATCTCCTCGAGGCCCGCCACCATCCGCAGAAGCGTTGATTTTCCGCAGCCCGACGGGCCGACAAACACGCAGAATTCACCATCGGCAATATCAAGATCCACACCGCGGATCACCTCGACCTCACCGAATGACTTCCGCACGCTGCGCAAGGCCAAACCTGCCATGATCAAAACTCCCCAATTCTTGCCGCGCGCCGCGACCTGTTTTTATTCGTCTCTGACATTGCGATTTTTTCACCCGCGGAGCAAGCGCATGACGCGTGCGCATATCCGGTTGAGCCCTGATTTATAGCGCTTAACCACGCGCGAGCAGAGCCTCGACTTCGGCAAGATGTGGCATCGCGGGAGCCGTACCGGCGCGCGTCACGGAAATTCCCGCCACAGCGCACCCAAAGCGTGCCGCTTCAAGCGGGTCAGTGCCGCGTGAAAGCGCTGCGGCAAAGCCGCCATTAAACGCGTCACCCGCACCCGCTGTCTCAAGCACAGGTCCGGCATAAAATGCTGGAACAAGCACGGAGCGATTCGGCGCGTGAAACAAAGCGCCCTTTTCACCGAGCGTGATCAGTGCCACACCGACGCCTTTTTTCAAAAGCACATCACCGGCGCGTTGGGCATCCTCGACGGTGTTGACGGGAAATCCAACCATCGCCGCCGTCTCGCTTTCATTCGGGGTGATGTAATCGGTGAGCGCATAAATCGCGGGATCAAAGGGTGCCGCCGGAGCAGGATTGAAAACGGTTGTGACACCGGCCTCGCGCGCAATTTTGAGTGCAGCGAGTGCAGCTTCAGCCGGTTGTTCAAGCTGCGTTACAAACACACGTGATGAGCGTATCGCATCCGCGGCCGCCTCAACATCAGCAACTGAAATGTCACCAGCAGCCCCCGGCACAACAATAATGGCATTCTCACCATTCACATCATTCACATAAATAAACGCGGCACCTGTGGGCGCCGTTGATGAGCGCGCGACCTTGGCATCGATGCCTTCGGCAGTCCAAGTGGCCATTGCTATATCGCCAAAAGAATCCTGCCCAAGCCGCGAGATAAACCTTGTCTTCGCGCCGGCCCGCGCCGCGGCCACCGCCTGATTGGAACCCTTGCCGCCCGGCCCCATGGCGAAACCGGATCCCAAAATCGTTTCGCCCACCGCCGGCATACGCCCGGATCGAAAAGCGAGATCCGCCACAAAAATCCCAAGGATCGAAACGCCGTCCTGCATAAATATCCCCCTGCGCGGCGCCCTGTTCGGCGCCCTCATTTTTATCTTCGAAGCCAATCGTAAGGATCGGGCTCGGCAAGGTCAAACCATCCTCATCAATCAAGCGCTCAACCGCGGCCGGCATATTGCGATTCACACCCGACTCTGTGATTTTGGCGGTCCGATTTCGTTGGAAGGTTTTGTGCCATGCTTAAAGGGATTGACCCGATCCTCACCGCCGAACTGCTCTATGTGCTTAAAGCGATGGGTCATGGCGATGATCTCCTCTTATGTGACCGCAATCATCCCGCCACAACACTTGCCGCCAAAACAACCCATGGCAAATTGCTCACTCTGTTTGGAGCCGACTTAAAGCGCACGGCAGAAGCGGTGCTGTCCCTCTTTCCGCTCGATACTTTTGTTGATGAACCCGTGATGCGCATGAAAGTGGTTGGTAACCCGAATGAGCTCGTACCGATCCATCACACAATGCAAGAAGTCGTCAATAAAGCTGAAGGACGCCCGATTAAAATCGGCGCTTATGAGCGGTTCGATTTCTATGATGCGGCGGCGCGCTCTTTCGCGATTGTCCAAACCTCTGATCCCGGTCCCTATGGCTGTTTCATTTTTCGGAAAGGCGTGATCTGACGTGACAAAACAGAAAGGCTATGCCGCACGTCTCAATTCATTCAAGATCGACACCAATCAATATTGGCATGGTCTTAATCGCAAACCAAACACGCTTGATCTTGTAGCGCGCGCCGCAACCGTTAAAGGCTTGAATGCGGTCGATCTGAACTATCCGGATCATCTCGAAGGTTTTAGCGAGCAAGAAATTATCGATGGTCTGGCCAAATCCTCCGTGAGACTCAACGGCTATGCCATGCGCTATTACACCGACCCCGGTTTCAAGCTCGGCGCTTTCACCCATCCGGATGCAACCGTGCGTCGCAACGCGATTGATATCACCAAACATGGACTTGATTCCCTTGCCAAAGCGGGCGGTAATTTGATGACGCTTTGGATGGGGCAAGATGGTTTTGATTATGCATTCCAAGTTGATTACCGCAAAGCATGGGATGATACGATTGCGGCAATCACGGAAGTAGCCAAACACAACCCCTCGATTGATATTTCAATCGAGTATAAGCCCAACGAGCCGCGCTCCTTCAGCCTGATGCCCGATATCGGCACAACGCTTCTGGCTGTGAAAGAAGTAGGACTTCCGAATATCGGCGTTACGCTTGATTTTGCTCATGTCCTTTATGCTGATGAAATGCCCGCTTACGCCGCCACTTTGGTTGCGCGTCATTCGCGGTTGCTGGGTGTTCATTTGAATGATGGTTACGGCAAACGAGACGATGGTTTGATCGCGGGATCCGTTCACCCCATTCAAACGATTGAATTGCTCGTGACGTTAAAACGCATCGGCTATGAAGGGATTCTCTATTTCGATACGTTCCCCGATACGGCAGGCATTGATCCGGTTGCAGAGTGTGAGACCAATATCGCAGCAACGGAAACCATGCAGGACATTGCCAATCGTCTTGTCGATCACACAGGACTTGCGGATGCCATCCGTTGGCAGGATTCGGCCAAAAGCACAGCCATTGTTCAAGCGGCCTTGTTCGGCAAGCTTTAAATAAGACGCGGAGAAAAGCGATGACACAGTCTCTGTCTGCCCTTGGCCAACAAGCACTCCATGAATTGGGAGATGTGTTCAAACAGATCAAAGACACGGCGGCAGATGATCTGATTGACGCAATTGTTCATGCAAATCACATCGCCGTTTACGGATGCGGGCGCGAAGGTTTGGCCATTAAAGGCTTTGCCATGCGCTTGTTTCATCTCGGACTCAATGTGCATGTCTTAGGCGATATGACTGTGCCGCATTTCGGTAAAGGGGATTTGCTAATCGTCACTTCGGGCACAGGTCATCTCAATTCTGGTGAAGCCTTCATCAAGGCTGCGCGCGCAGACGGTGCTCGCATCGCTGTGATCACATCACAACCAGATTTATCGACGCCAAAACTGGCGGATATCCTCACCATCATTCCCGCACAAACCATGGCGAATGACCAAAGCGCGAAAACATCCGTGCTGCCCATGGGGTCGATGTTTGAGATAGCGGAGACTATTTTATTCGAGCTTGTGATTTTGCGGCTTCGTGACAGGCTGGGAGAAACTGCCGACACGATGCGCGCGCGCCACACCAATCTTGAATAATCATGTCGAACGCTTTTAGTCTTGTTATTTTTGATTGTGATGGCGTTCTCATCGACAGCGAGACATTGTCGGGATCTGTGATGGTCGATGAGCTTGCCCGTCTCAACATTAAGATTGATCTGTCCGTATTTTTTTCGCGTATGGTCGGGCGTAGTTTCGAACAAGCCATGGCAACGGTACGCGAACTGACGGGCCAAATGGTTCCCGACGGATTTAAGGATAGTTTCCGCGCGTCCCTTCTGGTGCGCTTTGAAACGGAGCTGAAGCCGATTTCTGGAATTGTTGAACTTCTGTCTTCGCTTCATGTGCCTGTCTGCGTTGCGACATCAAGCGACCCTGTTCGTGCGGCGCGTTCACTTGAGGTGACAGGACTTTCGCGCTTTTTCATTGATCGCGTTTTTACCGCGTCGCTGGTGCCAAATGGCAAACCCGCGCCCGATCTCTTTCTTCATGCGGCACAGGTTTTGTCGGTCGAGCCGTCGCGTACCATTGTCATTGAAGACAGCGCCTTTGGCTTAATGGCGGCGAAGGCCGCCGGAATGACGGCGTGGCATTTCACAGGCGGCGGTCATTTCAAAGGTGGTTACGAGGTCGCTCCGGAAATTTTACGTGATCAAAGTTTTTCGAGCATGACTAAGGTTCTGGCCGAAGCCCGTCATTTGGGAATTGCTTGAACCGCAGAAGCACGGCTTGGCAAAAGCCTGTTCGGCGGTATAGGAAACCTCACGGAAAAAATAGTTTCGCATTGTGAAGAATTGGAGTTTTGCCCATGTCATCTGCATCCGCGCTGAAAGAACAACTCAAGGACAAAAGCCTGTTCCGCGAGGAGGCCTATATTGCAGGCCGTTGGGTCGGTTCGGATAAAACCATTCCGGTGACCAATCCTTCAACCGGTGCAGTGATCGGAACCATTCCGGCCTTAGGTCGCGCGGAAACCGCTGAAGCGATCAAATTGGCAGAGACGGCGCAGAAGCAATGGGCCGCAACGCCTGCGAAACAGCGCGGTATCATTCTGCGTCGCTGGTATGATTTGATGATGCAGCATCAGGACGATCTCGGCCGCATCATGACCGCCGAACAAGGCAAACCCTTCGCTGAAGCAAAAGGCGAAGTGGCTTATGGCGCGAGCTTTGTTGAATTTTTCGCGGAAGAAGCCCGCCGCATCTATGGTGAAACCATTCCTTCACCTTGGCCCAATGCGCGCATCGTTGCCATCAAACAGCCTGTCGGTGTTGTCGCGGCCATCACGCCCTGGAATTTTCCAAATGCGATGATCACACGCAAGGCCGGCCCCGCGCTGGCCGCCGGTTGCGCCTTCGTCGTGAAGCCAGCCGCAGAAACACCTTTCTCGGCACTCGCTCTGGCCGAACTTGCTGAGCGCGCCGGCATTCCTAAAGGTGTTTTCTCTGTCATTACGGGCCCTGCGCGCGAAATTGGTGGCGAGATGACATCAAGCCCGATCGTACGTGCACTTTCTTTCACAGGCTCAACCGAAATCGGCAAATTGCTCATGGCGCAATGCGCCTCCACTGTAAAAAAAGTGGGTCTCGAATTGGGCGGCAATGCGCCTTTCATCGTGTTTGATGATGCTGATCTTGATGCAGCCGTGCAAGGCGCAATGGCATCGAAATATCGCAATGCCGGTCAAACCTGCGTTTGCGCTAATCGTCTTCTGGTACAAGACGGCGTTTATGATGCCTTCGCCGAAAAACTCGCAAAGGCGGTTGCAAGCCTCAAAGTCGGCGACGGATTTGGTGAGGGTGTGACGACGGGTCCACTCATCAATGCTGCTGCAATTGATAAGGTTGAAGAACATGTCGCTGACGCGTTGAGCAAAGGTGCCAAGGTGATCGCGGGTGGCAAGCGCCACGCCTTGGGTGGCACATTCTATGAGCCCACAGTCATTCGCGATGTAACAACTTCCATGTTGATCGCGCGCGAGGAAACATTTGGTCCTGTAGCACCGCTCTTCCGCTTCAAGACCGAAGAAGAAGCCATTCACATGGCCAATGATACAGAATTTGGTCTCGCATGCTATTTCTACACACGGGACATCGGTCGCGTATGGCGTGTGGGTGAAGCGCTCGACTATGGAATTGTCGGCATCAATGAAGGCATCATCTCGACAGCCGAGGCCCCCTTTGGTGGGGTCAAAGAATCAGGCATCGGCCGCGAAGGCTCGCTGCATGGCGTCGAAGAATATGTCGAAATCAAATATATGCTGATGGGCGGCTTGGGGAAGTGATAGAGGCGAATGGTGAGTAGGGAGTAGGGTCACGCTGCTTCTAATTCGCTACTCGCTACTCGCTATTTACAAAAGTCACCGTTCCACAAACGCCTTCTCGACTACATAGCTGCCGGGTGTGCCGCTTGAGCCTTCGACAAAGCCGCGTTGTGTGAGAATAGACACGAGGTCGGTATTGAGCGCGTGGGATCCGCAAATCATGATGCGGTCATTTGCGGGATCGAGTGCAGGCAAGCCGATATCATCGGTCAGCTGATTGCTCTCAAGCAACTCCGTAATGCGGCCACGATTGCGGAATGGTTCGCGCGTCACTGTGGGATAATAAACAAGTTTGTCACGCACATAATCGCCCAAGAAATCATCCTCTGGCAATTCCTTCTCGATCATATCGGCATAAGCCAATTCGGCCACTTCGCGTGTGCCATGAACAAGAACAACTTTTTCAAAATGCTCGTAAGTTTCGGGGTCGCGAATGAGACTTAAGAAAGGCGCGAGACCTGTTCCTGTTCCCAGAAGATAGAGATGTTTGCCGGGTAAGAGATTATCGAGCAACAAAGTACCCGTGGCTTTCTGGCCAATGATGATTTTGTCGCCGGGAACAATGTGCAACAGACGCGACGTCAACGGGCCATCGGGCACTTTGATCGAAAAGAATTCGAGCTTGTCATCATAATTCGGACTCGCAATCGAATAGGCCCGCAACAGCGGCTTCCCATCAACCGGAAGCCCGATCATCGAAAATTGTCCGTTGCGGAATCGGAAGCTGCGATTGCGCGTGGTGGTGAAACTGAACAGACGATCCGTCCAATGGTGGACGCTCAGCACTGTCTCTTCTTGGAATGCACTCATCGCCGTCTGCCCGCTCTGCCTCGCCCTCGTCCTGCGCCTGGCCCTGCGACAGTTTGTCATGTCAGACGCAATTGCCACCCTAACCCAAATAAATCAAAAATCAATGTGAATTTATTTATATTACATTTTAAAAATGTGTATTTGAAGATCCCTCATCAACAATGTGAACCCGTCATTTAAGGCGCTGAACGCCTATGCTTAAGGCTCTGATATCGCATATTCCGTACACGTCGCTTGATGTGGATCAAGTTTGCCGTTGGCAACAATAAGTCATTGAAAAAAATCAGGTAATTCAAATTTGGGCTCGAATTTGGGCTAGCGCCTCACCCACTGGTCTTTTTGCTTCTGATAGACCCGTTTCACCGCTGCCCAAGCCACCCGATTCGCAACCGACTCCCGCGTACCACCCCAGCGTCGCTTGCTCGGTTGGAGATAAGTTTCATACGCATGATTAAACGCTTCACGAAAAATATCTTGCGCATGTTTGGGTAAATGATCGCGCACACGATCAGGCAATTCTGCATTCGTTCGATAAGGCATAACGTCATCCTTAATGAACCAATTCAATGATTAAGGATTATGTCTGTGTCTTGAATATGCATCACATTAATAAAGGCGCTGATGATCCTTATTACACATCATCACGATCTTCTGATGTTCGAAATCATCTTCAATCACAAAGGTTAGATGGGAAACACCTCATACGCTTTGACATTCATCAATTGATTAGAGCGCGTCCTTAAAATAGGGACAAAAAATCGGACCGCCATTTGCCGTTTCAAACCGATACGCGACATCGATCGCTCGCGTCTCTTGAAATCCCGGAACAACAAATTGCATGCCTACAGGCAAACCAGATGGCGTTACACCTGCTGGCAAACTGATTGCTGCCAAATCAAAATAATTTGCAAAGCGCGTAAACACACCGGGACTATCATGTTCAGGATGCTCACCCATAACAGGAGCCGGAAACGCCGTTGAAGGCATCAGTAAAGCATCAATCGCGTCAAATACCTTTGCGATGACTTGTTTTTCTTTTGATCGACGCATTAGGTTGTTTGCATAATCAACGGCACGAACGGCTTTGCCTGTCAGAATACGCTGCCGCACCGGATCACCCATCCGATTTGGTTCTTCTTCAGCGAAAGAACCGTAATGTCTGTATCCATCCACGGCCAAAAACATGCCGCATGGCGCAGCGTATTCGGCAAGACTCATCGGGAATCGAATAGGAACAAGCGAACCACCACATGCGGCGATCAGCGCTTGTGTCTGCTTCCAGACGACTTCAGTATCCGGATGCAATGCCACACCGAGGTTTTCAGGAACGCCAATTCTGATACTTTGAAACGCCTTTGATCCATCAATATCTGAAGGCTCACTTGTGCCCTCTTCATAATCAGCCATCGCATCAAACAAGATCGCCGCATCGCGGACCGTTCTCGTCATAGGACCTAACGTATCAAGCATGTCCGAGAGTGGTAAAACACCTGTTGTCGGAATCAATCCTGCCGTTGTTTTAAGTCCCACCATGCCGGAAAATGATGAAGGCAAGCGGATTGATCCACCCGTATCTGATCCTATTGCACCCGGTACAAGACCCGCTGCAACAGCAACACCTGATCCGTTTGATGATCCACCCGGCACACGATGTTGTACGAGGTCCCACGGGTTCATCGGGGCGCCTAAAGTTTCGTTCGAGCCCCAACCACCAAATGCATATTCAACGGTTGCAGATTTTCCAATGATGACAGCACCGGCATTGCGAAGTCGCGACACAATTAACGCATCTCGCTTCGGCAGTTCTGCGCCACGTCGCGTCAACGACCCCCCACCCGTTGGCCAACCCGACACATGGATGATGTCTTTTATGGCAATCGGAATACCATGTAGCGATTGCTTCGGAACACCGATCGTCGCCTGACGATCGAGATGTTTGGCCTCATCGAGAACACGCTTCTCATCGATATGCACAAAAGCCTTCAACCGATCTTGATTTTTTATTACATGATCCAAACTCTCTATTGCCAATAGTTCAGCGGAAACAGTGCCGTTACGTATCGCACTGCGCATCGCATCAATCGTCAGTAGGTTTGATTTCATGAATCAAAGCGCTCCTATTGCGCGAGGAATCCGCCATCAATGGCAAGTGTGTGACCTGTAACCATTGAAGCCGCAGGGCTTGCCAAATAGACAATGCCCCCGACAATTTCGTCAATTTCCGCAATTCGCCCGAGCGGTGTCATCGCGTTCATGCGCGCCACAAGATCGGGATTATCCGTGAGCGGCTTTATGAAATCCGTACGGACCCATGTTGGCGCAACAGCATTAACCCTGATGCCGTGAGGTGCCCATTCAACCGCAAGCGCGCGCGTAAGATTTATAACCGCGCCTTTCGTGGATTGATAGGAAATATTTGGATAAAGTCCGCCACCTGAAAGTCCCATGATTGATGCCAGATTAACGATGGAGCCTTTTCCATTTGCAATCATGTGGCGAGCGGCGCACCGTGCACATAGAAAAACACCCGTGAGATTAACTTTGAGCACCGCCTCCCAATCAGTGAGAGGTAAATCGATTGACGGCTTCCGAATTGCTAGTCCGGCATTGTTGATCAAAATATCGATGGCACCCATTGAAGCAACGGCTTCCATCGCATGCTCGATTTCACTTTCGGAACCAACATCCACCTTGTGAGCGTGGGCCTTATGACCTTCGCTATTGAGAAGCGTCACGGTTTCATGTGCTGCTGATGCATCACGATCAAATATGTGAAGCGATGCCCCGGCACGCGCAAGGCCAAGAGCAACACCGCGACCAATTCCTCGACCGCCGCCGGTTACAATCGCGGATTGGCCGGCAAGCGAGAAGGCAATCTTGGGATCAAAGCCAGACATCGGACTAAGCGGTCGGCGTTGGTGCTGTTGGATTCAACAGACCTTGTGACTTCAAATCTGACCACAAGGCGACCGGTACTTTGATCGATGCGTCAGCGATGTTAGCACGGACTTCCTCGGGCTTAACACCGCCGAGAACGACCGAGACAACAGCCGGATGCGACATTGAAAACTGCAAGGCTGTGCGCCGCAATGTTGTTCCATGCGCTTTGCAAATCGCTTCAAACTTATTGACCCGCTCGACAATATCGTTCGATGCGACGCCGTAATCAAATCGTGCACCTGGAATAGCACCTGTCGCAAGAATCCCTGAATTGAAAACTCCCGCAAGCATCACACCAACTTTTTTATCGAGGGCAACGGGAAAAAATTCATCGAGCGCATTTTGAACAAGAAGCGAATAACGCCCAGCAAGCATCATCACATCAAAATCACCAGCTTTCATAAATTTTGTTGCTGTTGGTGATTCATTGATACCGGCGCCAATGGCGCTAATGACTTTTTCACCTCTGAGTTTATCGAGTGCTTTATACGCCCCATCCATGGCTTCCTTGAAGCGCACCGGCGCGTCCTGTTCTCCGTGAGTCCAGATATCGCAGTCATGAATCAGTACAATATCGAGGCGATCGAGCCCCATCCTGAGAAGTGAATGCTCGATCGAACGCATCGTGCCGTCATAGGAATAATCAAACCTTGCGCGGTGCGGGAAATATCCGGCAAAACCAGGGGAGATCACGTCAGCGCGCTGCGCCTCGGGTCTTGCCATTGGATCCATGACGCGACCGATCTTTGTTGATACAAGAACTTTGCTTCGATCCGCGCGGCGCAAGCCACAACCCATCCGCACCTCAGCCAAGCCATTTCCATAATGGGGCGAGGTATCAAAAATGCGGACGCCGTCAGCATAGGCCTCCTCAACGGTGGCAATCGCCGTCTTTTCATCGAGCTTCTCGTAGAGATCACCAAGCGGCGCGGTGCCATAGCCGATCACTGTAAAATCGAGCCGGGCGCCATTACGGGCATTAAAGCTACGAATATCCATGTTGCTCCTCCAATCCCGCATCTCAAGCGGATGCTTTATAAGAAACAAACATACAGATTTCGACGAATTGGGCTAGTCGAATTCGAGGTTTATGAGCGCGTTATTGTACAAGCAAGCAGAGGGGTGGGGTTAGAAAAAATCCATACGATCAAGGTCACATAAGCATTACCTTAATCGTCTTCATAGATACCATTCACTGCTCCACGATGGCATGCGGTGCAATTGGCTGCGCTCGTAATTTTTGACGCAGAGAATGCATGCCGTTCAATTTGTCGTGCGTGTATTCTCGTCCAAAAAGGCATCTCCGTGATCCGCAATGGTGTAGCCGTGGTGGGCACATCGCGCATTGCCCGTGCAGAACCCATTGCGGTGTCGGCTGCATGACTCTCGAGATAGGCTTTAACGGACGCAAGGGATTTTGGAGGTAGGGCCGCATCTTCTCCAAAATGCTTATCGAGTCCGGATAAAAGCCGTTCCCAAGAGCGCTTAGGAAGAAATTGGGCTGGGAACGGTGTATGGCAAGCACCGCACTCTTTTTGATAAGTTGGATCAATAGCATTGCCTGCCGAATATGCGGAATCTTGAACCGCTATAAGGCTAAAGGCCCCAGCGAACAGCAGGGCTGATGCAACGAGAAGTTTTGAAAGTATTTTCATTGTATCTACCTCGTTATAACCGCTTTAAATGCTTGCCATAAAGGTAATGAAGTCACCTTTTTCTTGAGCCGTACAGGCGCGACCTAAAACACTTTGGCAATTGCGCTGAAACCATTTTTCGACTTTCTCCGAATCCGTAAAGCGGTCGGGCGTTTTAGAAACAGCCATTGGGCTAATCTCTTTGCCGGCTCTTGTTTGGCCGGACTTTGTGGGATCAGCTGTATGGCATGTCGCACAAGATGGCGTTTCTGCCGATGCATCATGCTTGGCGAGAAAGAATACCTTACCCCTCTCTGCGGAGAACCCTGAGAAGCCCGACATCTCAGCCTTGGCTTGGCTCGCATAGCCATCAAGAATCGGTTTCTGCGCGCCCGCGGCAATCGCAAGCGCCGAACCCAAGACGGCCAACAGCACCGTCAAAAAAATACGCTGAATCATAATTTATCTCCTTGAGGAATATCAATTGACTGAGGTGCAAAAAGCCCTCGCTTGGCATCTTGATGGCATGCGGCACAATTCCCTTTGAATCCAATTGGCTTCATCTTGAAAAGCGCTTCTGGAAGGTCGGAATGCATTCTTGTCCAAAATCGCGTCGCCGTGAAACGCAGCGGATCATCCGGATTAGGTTTTGCAAGAACCTTTGAAATTCGCGTGTCCCAATGTTCGGCGGAGTTATCCAAAAGGTAATGCAAAATTTGAGTTTTTGTTGCGTCGGGCAAGGTTGCATCTTCACCAAAATGATTGGGTAACCCTTCGAGAATACCCGTCCAAAGTGCTACGGTTCCCATGCTTGGATGATAGGCATAATGACAGGCGCCACACTCTTTCTCATACGTTGAATCGAGAGCGGTCAGAGGAACACCAAGTCCAGGTTTTGCCGATAAGGTGGTAACAAGTCCGAAACCAAAAGCGCTGATGGCAATAAATGAGGTCAATCCAATTACAACATGGGTCCGCACCGTCGTGGGATGATCAATATGTGGCTCTTCAATCTTTTTTCCCGAGATCATCGCGTGGATTAGCTTCTCTCGTCCAATAAGAGTTTCATAAATGACACCTGCGAGATGTAATCCAATCATCCCGATAAGCCCGAAAGCAAAAATCTGATGGACCTCTTTTACAATGCTCCCCACGGCGTATGGCGTCATAAAGGCTAATGGGCCCTGCTTTAAAGTGCCTCCAAGAACGACCACGCCGGTTGAAACGATAATTAAAAGGACGAGGAGCAGCGCAATCACCATCGCTGCCCCAAGTGGGTTGTGACCAAGATAGCGATTGTGTTGCCCAGCCTTCAATTCACGGAATCGTGCAATTATCTGCGATGGGCGAAACAGGAAATTCCGGAATCGAGCGTAGGTTGAACCAACGAGCCCCCAAATGATACGAAAGAGTAGAAGGACCGCAATCGAGGTCCCCGCAAAAAGGTGAAGACTCGTGGTGCCTGGCGACCCGAAAAAGCCAGTTAAAACTGCGACGAGAACTGCTAAAACAAGGCTCCAGTGGAATAGCCGAATGCCAATATCCCAAACCATGACCGATCGAATGGATGTAGCCGCATTAAGCGACCTAGTCGGCTTAGTCATAATCAACTTCCCAATAGTCCTTGCTCGATCTCGACTCATTTCACATAATTGATTTGTAAAAGCTTAAACTAAGGCGGAATAAAGACCGAAATTCTTATCAAATCAGGTCACTAACTCGACTTTCGTCTAAGGATCGACCTGTCGAGATCGTCATTTAGTGTAACCAAAATGGTATCGGGTGCAGAACAAATGCGGGTTCATGTGCGAATTGGGTTCTTCGTTCTTTTCGTTCTTCTAAGCGCTGCAACAAATTATCAGGCCTATGCTGGTCCTGTAGAAGATGGGGACCGGCTTTATATGGCCGGTGATATCTCAGGTGCGATAGGCATTTGGACTGTTCCTGCCACGCAAGGCAGTGCCGAAGCGCAATATCGTTTGGCGCAAGTCTATCTTTCTGGGCAAAGCGTTGCTCGTGATCTCGAGCTCGGATTGAGATGGTTAAATTTAGCAGCGGAAAGACATTTTCCACCTGCCCTTATTGATCTTGCTGATCTCAAACTTGATCCGCGCAATGTTATGTATGAGCCTGACCAAGCGATTGCCTTATTGCGTGACGCTGCAGGTCAAGGCGTTGTACAAGCCCAACGACATTTGGGAAAGATCTATCGGGAAGGCAAAGTCGCGGCCCAGGATTTCACGGAGGCATTGCATTTCTATCGACTGGCTGCCGTGCAGGGTGATCTTGAATCCCACTATCGACTCGGTGAACTCTATCGCTATGGCTATGGCGTCGATCAGAATAACACAAAGGCTTTGATGTGGATGAGCATCGCAGCGAGCGCGATTACCGGCAATAATCCGCAACTCAAAAAAGTTGCTCATAGTGCCGCAATTGCGCGCGATGAGTTATCACGACTTATAGGGCCTGCTGGTCGAGCAGAGGCTGATGAAATGGCGTCCCGATGCTGGCAAGCCAAACTAGCGAATTGCGACTGAGAGTGTGTTTCAGTATGCGAGCGCTACACCATCCTTACGAGGATCGGTACCCGCCGCATAAAAACCCTCATCGATGACAAGAATTCCCTGCCCACCACCAAGCGGCATGGTAGGTCTTGTCACCGGATGACCGCGGTCAGCAAGTTCGCGCATGACTGAATCGGGAATACCTCTCTCGCCTTCAAAAACATCGAGACGACGGAAGCCGCGCGGATAATCAAAGGCTTCTTGAATATTCATTTCGTAGTCGATGAGATTTTGTAGAACATGCGCCTGTCCAACAGGCTGATAAGCGCCACCCATCACACCATAGGAGAGCCATGGTATTCCGTCTTTAAGTGCCATTGCCGGAATGATTGTATGCAACGGCCTCTTGCGTGGTTCGACCGTGTTCGGATGCCCGGGTTCAACACGGAAACAAGCGCCGCGATTTTGCAAAGCGATACCCGTCGCCGGATCGACCTTGCCCGTACCAAAAGAAAAATACAGCGAATTGATAAAGGAACACATATTGCCATGACGATCAGCAACTGTGAGGTAAATCGTATCGCGCTGATAGGTCGAGGCTTTTTCTGAAGGTGCGTGACCCGCCTTTTTCATATCAATTTTAGAACGCAGATTTTCTGCGAATGATTTTGCGAGAAGCTCATCGACGGGCACATGCGCAAAGGCTGGGTCCGCAACAAAGGCATCGCGCACGGAATAGGCAAGTTGCGTCGCTTCGATTTGCAGATGGAAGCGATCTGCGCTTAAAGGATCCATCGCTTTTGTCTGATAGCCTTCAAGAATATTTAACAAGACAAGCGCTGTTAAGCCCTGCCCACTCGGAGGAATTTGATAGAGATCAACACCTCGATAATTGGCCTTGATCGGATCAACATACTGCGTCGCAAACTCTGAAAAATCAGAGAGCGTATGAGTGCCGCCTTGCGCGCGCAGGAAATCAACAAGCGATTTCGCGATGGCGCCTTTATAGAAGGCATCACGACCTTCCTGCGCAAGTATACGGAGCGTTTTAGCCAATTCAGGAAATTGAACTTTCTCGCCAACTCGCGGCGCACGGCCGCCTTTTAGCAATTGCGCACGCGCCCCGGCATCATTTTGGAGTTTGCCTTCTTCTTCGGCCCAATCCGCTGCGGCGCGCTCATGAAGAATAAAGCCCTTTTCGGCAAGCTCGATAGCGGGCGCGAGAATATCGGCAAATGATTTTGTGCCGTGATCGGCAAGCAGCTTTGACCATGCATCAATCGCACCTGGAATCGTTACCGCATGAACTGATTCTGTGGCAATGGAATTTAGGCCTTGGCCGAGCAACATCTTATCGGAGAGGCCGGCAGGTGCCCACCCCGATCCATTCAGCGCATAGAGTTTTTTATGATCTGCACGCCAGTAAAGCGCAAAGCAATCACCCCCGATACCGGTGTTATGCGGCTCGATCACACATTGAGCGGCAGACGCAGCCAAAGCCGCATCCATGGCATTACCGCCATTGCGTAATGTTTCTAACGCGATCAAAGTTGATAATTGTTGCGATGTCGCAGCCGCACCATGGCTCCCATAAGCAACCGACCGACCGGGCAAATGTAAATCACGCATGAAGAGTGCCTCCGCCTATTAAGGGATCAGACTACGAATGATTCCGGCAAGAGCAATAAAGATCAGCATAAATAATGTAATGCGACGAAAGCCCTCAGCTGTCGCACCAAGAAAATGTTGCGTACCAAGTGTCATACCGATGATGAGAAGGGGCAAGGCTAGAAGAGCCGTTTTGATCGTATCCTGATCAACCAAGCCCGCATTAAAGAGGAAGGCCAAACCCATAACATCCAGAAGAAAGAAATAGGCCGTCACAGCCGCACGAATTTTTGAAGGCGAGTCACCATCCGCCGTTAAAAACAAAGCAACAGGAAGTCCGCCCATGCCAACGGCGCCATTGGCAACACCCGAGGCAATACCGACAACAAATGCGCCTTTGTCATTCGCTTTTTTTCGCAATTTCCATCCGCGCAACAAAAGCAATGCCGCGGTCAAAACAAAAATCGACAAGCCAAGTTTCAGAAAATCTGCTGGAACTGAGGATAAAAGGAGCACTCCCGGAGCCGATCCAATCGCCGCGCCGGCCAAAAGAAAAACCACGCGACGCCAAGGAATATCACGCCACACCGAGAAGGCCTGAACACAACTGGCAATCACTTCAAGAAGTAGAGCGACACCGATAGCGCGTGCGGGAACGCCAACAAGTGACCAACTCGAAACTAGAACTGCAGAGAAGCCAAAACCCGAATAGCCCCGCGCGAGTGATGCAATAAAAAGCCCGACAATCATGATGGCGAGCGCGAAGGGCGACACAGACAACAAAAACTCAGGGATAATCATCGCTCATGCCTTAAAACAAAATAGGGAATGAGCCTAAGTATCGCCATTGTTTAAAAACAGGGCCACGCTATACGACCTGTTCAGTCCACTGATCTTACTTGCCGGCCATCATGAGAAGTTGAAGATAACAAATTCGGCGTCGAAAGCGGCGATTTTCGTCCCATTCGTAGATCACCAACCGAGGCCGGTCTTTTCCCGGTCGCTCAACTTTGATCTCGATTTCATCTGGCAACAAAATGCCAAGATGGCGAAGCGTCCGATGAGCATCTCGCTCAATTTCGCCCAAAAGTGACCGTTCAATCCAGCATCTGGCCAGTACTGCTCCCAAATAATCAAGAATTTTTTCCTTGATTTCACTTGGATTGATAACGATCTCAATCGGTGGCTCGCTCGCAAAGTTGGGCTCTGTTGTGTCGTCATAATCGAAATGAGATCCGGACCTGCCTATACCGGGCTCTATTGACACAAGGCGGCGGCCATTATCTCCAACGATCGCAGGCATGCCACCAGGGGATTTATTCGCCATCCGGATGGCCCTGCCTTCAGAAATCTAACAAGTTGAGTTAAGAACGGCCAACCACAGCTTAATTTTAGGACGTACCGATCCGCGCTATAACTAATATTTCCATAATTTCACAGTAAATTAGGACTGGCAACCGGTTATCCTCGGCTCGATATGGGGATATCGGTAGTAAATCCAACCCAACCAAGCAATTGACGAGCAAAATGAGCGTTATTAGAGCTGATAAAAGTCATCCGCTTCTGCCTGACCTGCACATTTTAGCATTGATTGCCGGGCTGACGCTGGTTCGCCTCATCATCGCTGCCCGCACAGGTCTGGTTTTCGACGAGGCATATTACCGACTATGGGGCCTAACGCCCTCTTGGGCCTATTATGATCACTCCCCTATGGTCGCATGGTGGATAGCAATGGGTCAGGCGATCGCAGGTGATAACGCACTCGGCGTACGCCTTATGGGACCAATTTCGGCCGGGATAGGTGCACTTTTACTATGGCGAACTGCATGTCTTCTATGGAACCGAAACATAGCAGACCGCGCTGTCTATGCATTCAACGCTATGATACTACCTTCTCTAGGCAGTATTATCATAACGCCCGATGTCCCTAATGTATTTTTTTGGGGCGCAAGCCTTTGGGCACTTGCAGAACTGAGGTCATCAAAGCGCAACATTTGGTGGCTTGTCGTGGCCTGCACTGTAGGACTCGATCTACTCTCAAAATACTCGGGTGTTTTTCTGGGCCTTGGCATTATCGCTTGGCTCATTCTCGATCGTGATCATCGATTCTGGCTAACTCGTTGGGAGCCATACGCGGCCGCCGCCCTTGCCTTAATTTTGTTCGCGCCTGTTATTCGATGGAACATTATTCATGATTATGTTTCTTTTGCTAAGCAATTGGCTCGCACACGCGGCAATGATTTCAATCCCAAGTTTCTGTTTGAATTGATTGGCGCACAATGGATGCTAATGACACCCGTACTGGGAGGTTTTGCTTTTATAGCGGTTGCGCAAGGTTTTAAATCGCTCGCAAGGTTAGAATCGTCGCCGAGAATCTTATTGATCGCATCATCGCTGCCCTTCGCACTCTATCTTCTTATTCACGCTCTACATGATCGTGTGAATGCAAATTGGCCGGCTCCACTAACGCCTGTATTTGCACTTCTCGTTGCCGAAACGCTCGGAACCACTCGATGGATAAGGCTGGGGAAGTTTGCTCTCGCTTCAGGATATGCGCTCCTTGCTATTTTGAGCGTCGAAATAATCCACCCTATTTTGCCGATCAATCCAGACCATAATCCCATAATGTTAACTCAGGGGTGGGAAAGCCTTGGCGACGAAATCGAAACTATCGCAAAAGCCCAAGGCGCATTATGGATTGCCACGTCAACGTATGAGCATACTGGGGCTTTGAGTTATGCACTTCGTAGAAAAATGGATGTGTTCCAAATAAATGAAAGATTGCGATACGGTTTCATGCCGCAACCTGACCCCTTGCTAACGTCACAGCCAGCACTTTTTGTTAATTCAGAAAATGATGCAGAACGATCGATAAACAAGCTCTCATCTTGTATCGGGTCGACTGAGAAAATTGGTGTTGTCACACGAAAATACAATGACATGGCCATTGAGTCATTCGCACTCTATCGTTTGACAAATGTGAAGATCGGCCCAGCGCTATATGA
Source organism: Hyphomicrobiales bacterium (assembly GCA_947455645.1). Lineage (GTDB taxonomy): Bacteria > Pseudomonadota > Alphaproteobacteria > Rhizobiales > Beijerinckiaceae > CAIUPE01. The sequence continues at coordinate 19,500 of CANGPA010000031.1, forward strand.
CCGCAAGGCCGATCCGTCGAAATGCAACTAAGGCTTACAGTGAACCATTATAGGCCTTCTCGAAAAGATCGAGTGCATCTTTTTCTGTAAGCGGAACGGGGTTGCCACCGGCTGTTGGATCTTCCGGCGCCATCTTTGCCATCACTGCAAAATTTTCTTTGCCGACGCCGAAGTCTTTGAGCGTATGCGGGACATGGAGTTCTTTGCGGAGATCCAAGATCCAATTCAAGAACGCATCGAAATTGGGTGCCAAGCCGATATACGCAGCAAGACGATTGATTTTTGTTTCAATCGCTTTGCGATTATAAACAAGCACATAAGGCATGAAGACCGCATTGGTCATACCGTGATGCGTATCATGCAAAGCGCCTACCGGATGCGAGAGCGCATGGATAGCGCCAAGACCCTTTTGGAACGCTGTTGCGCCCATAGCCGCTGCCGACATCATATGCGCGCGCGCTTCAATGTCTTTACCGTCTTTATACGCACGGGGAAGCGACTCTTTCACGAGACGAATACCTTCCACGGCAATACCCTCACCCATCGGATGATAGAATGGTGAGCAATAGGCTTCGAGACAATGCGCCAGCGCATCCATACCGGTGCCCGCTGTAATCTTCTGCGGCATACCAACTGTAAGCTCAGGATCACAAATCGTTACCTTCGGCATCATACCCGGATGGAAGATAACTTTCTTCGTGTGCGTTGATTCTTGTGTGATGACACCTGCGCGCCCCACTTCTGATCCCGTGCCTGCTGTTGTGGGCACCGCGATCACGGGAGCGATTCCCTTGGGATCAGCGCGCATCCACCAATCACCAATATCTTCAAAGTCCCACATCGGACGTGTTTGCCCTGCCATAAAGGCGATCACCTTACCCGCATCGAGACCCGAGCCGCCGCCAAAGGCAATCACGCTGTCATGCTTGCCTGCGCGATAGACTTTCAAACCCGCTTCAATATTTGAATCAACCGGATTGGGCTTAATCTCTGAGAAAACAGCGATACCAAGACCCGCCGCTTTCAACGCATTAACCGCATCAGCGACCATGGGCTGCGTGGCGAGAAACGGATCCGTGACAAGCAATGGATTTTTAAATCCATTGTCTTTGCAAAGCTTCGGTAAATCCTTGATGCGGCCCGCACCAAATTTAACGGCGGTCGGATAATTCCAGTTGGCGGTAGGAGATTGGGTCATAACTTTGCCTTGTATGTTTTTAAATCAATCAAAGTGAACGAAGATGATAGCTCTTCGCGCGCGTGAGCATATCGTAGCCGATGGCCGAAAGACTCACACCACGGCCTGTGTCTTTCACGCCCGTCCATGCGAGTGCAGGATCGAGATAATCGCAACGGTTCATAAACACAGTGCCCGTTTCAATATCACGACCGAGGCGCTGTGCAGCCGCTTCATCTTGTGTCCAGATGGCAGCGGTCAATCCATAGGGACTGTCATTCATAAGCCGCACCGCTTCTGCATCGGCGTTAACCTTCATGATACCAATAACGGGCCCGAAATTTTCTTCGCGCATCAGCGCCATCGAATGATCGACATTCGTCAACACTTGCGGCATCAGATAAGGGCCCTCGCCCTTATCGAGCGGGAAGAGTGATGCATCAATATGCGCTTTCGCGCCTTTAGCGAGTGCTTCCTTAACTTGGGCGCGCACGACATCAGCGCCCTTCGCCGTTGCAAGTGGGCCAAGAGTTACACTCTCATCAAGCGGATTGCCCATTTTGTAGGTTTTTGTGAGCGCGACAAAACCGTCAACAAAGCGGTCATAGAGACTTTCATGCACATAAATACGTTCAATGCCGCAGCAGGACTGGCCTGAGTTGAAGAAAACCCCGTCGACGAGATTTTCGACCGCGTGATCGAAATTCGCATCCGCTCTCACATAGGCCGGATCTTTGC
>CANGPA010000032.1 GCA_947455645.1 Hyphomicrobiales bacterium
AGCGACAAAATGGAGGGGGAAGCGGCCATTGTTGTTATGCGATCACATCAAAATAAACGGCGGACATGAAAAGCCGCACCCGCAAGGAAACGGATGCGGCTTGATTGTTCATCGTCACTCTTTCATGTGGCCAAAGCCCACATAAAATCAGACGAGTCTGAAATCAGAAGATTTTTGCAAATTCTTCGACATTCGACTTGTTGAATTCGAAGGGCTCGCCCATGGCGGCTTCGCCATCGTCGCCGATTTTTGTATCGCCCTTCTTGCCCATTTTCACCGTCTTGCCCGGGCTTGCATCAGCGCCGTTCAGGATGTTGATCATGATCATCGTGGATGAATAGCCATATTCAACCGGATTCCAGATTGCGAATGTGTCGCAAGCGCCCTTCAAGACAAAGTCCTTCATTTCGGACGGCAGGCCGAGACCCGTGATGAAGACTTTGCCGGTGAGACCGCCATCGACAATCGCCTTCGCGCCGGCGCGAATGCCGATCGTGGTCGGAGAAATCACACCCTTCAAATTCGGGTGCGCTTTCACAAGGGCCTGCATTTCGCGATAGGACTTGTCGTCCTGATCATCGCCATAGACGGTCGCAACAAGCGGCATCTTGGCGTATTCTGGCTTCTTCCACTCGTCCTTCATGGCGGCGATCCAGGAATTCTGGTTCGTCATCGTGGAGGCAGCGGAGAGAATGGCGACTTCGCCCTCACCCTTCAAGGTCTTGGCAATCATCTGCACTTGCTTGGCGCCGATCAACGGTGTTGACGACGCATTCAAATGCATGATGCGGCCTTCTTTGCCGATGGCCGAGTCAAAAGAGATCACCTTGATGCCGCGCTGCGCGGCCTTTTTGCCGACTGGCACGAGGGCATTGGCGTCATTCGATGACACGATGATGCCATCCACTTTCTGCGCGATGAGCGAGTCGATGACGGCGATCTGATCTTCCGCGGTGGCTTTTGTCGGTGCGGTGTAAATGATTTCAATGCCGCCACCTGCTTCTGCCGCGGCTTGTTTTGCACCATTGGCGCAAGCGTCGAAATAGGAGTTACCAAGGTTTTTTACAACCATGGCGATACGCTTGCCGTCAGCACGCGCGCGCGTAATGTAGGGCATAGGCAGAACAAGACCGGCCGCGCCAGCGGCGGCGAGCTTGATCACCGAACGGCGGCTTGTTGAAAATTCATTTTTGGACATTTGGAATTCCTCCTGATGGGCCGAATCTCGTTGAAGATCGATCTCATTTGTCGATTTTGAAACGGCTAAGGTATTCTAGGGAGGGAGCTCTCCATGAGTCAATTGCGGCTGACCGCTCAAGCCGCGTTTAAGGTTTTATATTTATTTGACAGAATTGACGGCGGACCGCCCACCGTCACGTACCACAAAAGGTTGCGGCAACCTGCTCATCTTGCGTTGCCGGCGCTTCATAAGCGGTGAAGGCGGGATCATCCTGATAGGGATTTTGCAGGGCGGCATGAAGGCGGTGGAAGGGCTCGAAATCATTCGAACGGATCGCGGCCTCAATGACCTCCTCGATGCGGTGATTGCGGGGAATTCGCACCGGATTGATGGATTTCATGTGAGCCGCAAGATCAGCGCGGGAGCGGGCATCGCGATCAAGCCGCGCGTGCCAACGCGTCATGATCGCCTGGCCGATCTCGTCGGTGCCTAAAGGATGGACGGCGTGTGTGCCGTCTCCCGCTAAAGCGGCCTCCGCAAATGAACGGAAACAGCCTGTAAAATCGAGCTGGGCTTGATGCATGCGGGTGAGGATTGTTTCGAGGAGCTCGTCATCTTCGGCTTGTGATCCATCAAGGCCGAGTTTGGCCCGCATCGCGCGCCGATATGCATCGGTATAAAGGGGGCCAAAGCCGGTGATCGCCGCGCTGGCGGTTGCCACGGCGCGCTCTTCATCCTCATCGATCAAAGGCAAAAGCGCCTCGGCCAGACGCGCGAGATTCCATTGGGCGATGGCGGGTTGGCGCGCATAGGCGTAGCGGCCAAACTGATCGATGAAACTATAGGCCTTGCCCGGATCATAGGCTTCCATAAACGCACAGGGGCCGTAATCAATAGTCTCTCCCGAGACTGTCATATTGTCGGTGTTCATTACGCCATGAATAAACCCTAAGCTCATCCACTGCGCGATGAGTGAGGCTTGGCGTTTGATGACGCCTTGCAAAAAAGCGAGGGCCGGATTTTCCGCTTCGCGCGCTGTGGGATCATGGCGCGCAATGGCAAAATCGAGAAGGGCGCGGAGCGCCTCCTGATCCTCGCGTGCGGCAAAAAATTGAAACGTGCCGACGCGGATATGAGAAGATGCAACGCGTGTGAGCACAGCGCCGGGCAAAGGCCCCTGCTCCCGCAACACCCGCTCTCCGGTGAGCGTCGCAGCAAGCGCCCGCGTTGTGGGCACACCGAGCGCATGCATGGCCTCGCTGACAAGATATTCGCGCAAGACCGGACCCAAAGCCGCGCGCCCATCACCATTGCGCGAATAGAGCGTGGGGCCTGATCCTTTGAACTGGATGTCATAGCGCGCACCATCACGCGCGATCACCTCGCCCAAGAGAATCGCGCGGCCATCACCGAGCTGCGGCACGAAATTTCCGAATTGATGACCGGCATAGGCGGTGGCAATCGGCTCGGCGCCGTCCGGAATCGCATTACCTGAAAAGAGCAGCGCTTGGTCTTGAGGCGCAAGATGCGCCAGAGACAGGCCCAAATGCTGCGCGAGCGCGTGATTGACGGCAATCAGACGCGGCGCGGCCACCGTTTTAGGCGCGACACGCGCAAAAAAACGCTCCGGCAACTTGGCATAATGATTGTCAAAGGTTCCAATCTGCACGGCGTTCAAAATCCTGTTCGCGGACGGCATGACGCTATCATGGCTCGACAGGAGCCCTTATGGCGCAAAAGATCAAGGGGCGCGGATGGCGCAGGAGTGCGGGACGGTTTATGGTCGCGCGCCTTTTTTGAGAGAGAGAGAGTCTTGTTTATGATCACGTCAACCGATCAGGCCTTTGCGGCTTTGGCTGCCTATCGCGCAAAGAGCGAATCCGTCCGCATTGCGGATCTCTTTGCCAAGGATCCGAACCGGTTTGCGGGGTTTTCAACGCGGTGGGACTCTTTCATCTTTGATTATTCGAAATGCGCGCTTGATGCGGATGCGATGGCGCTGTTGTTTGATCTCGTCAAAAAGGCCGATGTCGAAGGCCAACGCGATGCGATGGTCAATGGCGCGCTCATCAACACGACCGAGCGTCGAGCGGTGTTGCACACGGCGATCAGACGGTCGACGGGGTCTGTCCTCGTTGACGGGCGCGACGTCATGCCGGAGATTCTTACTGAGCGCAAAAAAATGTTTGCGCTCGCAGAGGGCGTGCGCAAGGGCGTGATTCAGGGCGCGACCGGAGAGCCCTTCACCGATGTCGTGAATTTGGGGATCGGGGGATCCGATCTTGGCCCGGCGATGGCCACGCTGGCGCTGGCACCTTGGCATGACGGGCCGCGTTTGCATTTCGTCTCCAATATTGATGGGGCGCATCTCGCGGATACGTTAATCGGGCTCAACCCCGCCACCACGCTGTTCATCATTGCGTCGAAAACCTTCACCACGATTGAGACCATGACCAACGCGCATTCCGCGCGACGCTTTATTGCGGAAGCGCTCGGGGCGGAAGCGGTTGACGCGCATTTTATGGCGGTAACAACCGCGCTCGATAAAGCGGCCGCCTTTCCGGTGCGCGCCGATCGGATCACCGGGTTTTGGGATTTTGTCGGCGGACGCTATTCGATCTGGTCTTCAATCGGATTGCCGCTTGCGATTGCGATTGGTGCTGTGCGCTTCCAAGACTTTCTTGATGGCGCGCATGCGATGGACACGCATTTTATTGATGCGCCGGTTGATCAGAATATACCGATGCTTCTGGGGCTGATCGGCGTGTGGCATCGTAACCTATGTGGTTACGCAAGCCGCGCGCTTATTCCCTATGATCAGCGCCTCGCGCGCTTTCCTGCTTATGTGCAGCAGCTCGATATGGAATCAAACGGCAAGCGCGTTGATAAAGACGGCCACGCGCTCTCGCGCGCCTCGGGACCGATTGTCTGGGGCGAGCCCGGCACCAATTCGCAACATGCGTTTTTTCAATTGCTGCATCAGGGCACCGACCCGGTGCCGGTCGAATTTTTGATCGCGGCAAAGCCGGCACGCGCCGATCTTGAAGGCCATCACGATCTTCTTCTTGCCAATTGCCTCGCGCAATCCGAAGCGCTGCTGGTCGGGCGCAGTCTTGAGGAGGCGAAAGCCCAGCTCAGCGCGCGGAATTTGTCGCAAGCCGAAATCGAACGGCTCGCGCCCCATCGGGTGTTTCCCGGCAATCGCCCATCGACCACCCTCGCCTATCAGACACTTGATCCGGCGACACTCGGCGCGCTGATCGCGCTTTACGAGCACCGCGTCTTTGTCGAGGCGGCGATCTGGGGCCTGAATGCCTTTGATCAATGGGGTGTGGAACTGGGCAAAGAACTCGCCACCGCGCTTCTGCCGCTCGTCACGGGGACAACAAAAACACAAGCCGCCAATGGCTCGACCGATGGGCTTTTGCGGTTTTTGACCGGACAACGCTAAAGTCCGGATCGGCATTTCTGGCCGTCAAGCGGGCGCCGTCACGGCGCCAAAATGTTTGAGACTTGTTAAAAACTTTCCGTTACGTCACATACCCGAATGCAACCAGAAGGGTGTGTGATGTCGATCCTCGCCGAGGCCTTTAATCTTGAAAAACGCGGTCAGCCCGATGAGGCGGCGCGGCGTCTGGCGCGTTGGCTTGATGGCAAGGGCAAAAAGCCCGAAAAAGAACGCCGTTCGGCAGCCTTTCAGCTTTGCCGTCTTCTCATGCAAACCGGGCGGCTTGCGGACTCGGAGACGCGGCTGAACGCCTATCTGAAATCCTTCCGCAATGATGTCGAACTGCTCAATCTCTTGGGCATTGTCCAAAAGCGCCAGCGCCGTTTCGACGATGCACTTCAGAGTTTTGATGCGGCGATCAAAGCCGATAAAAATGCCAATGCACCCTATGCCAACAAAGCGATGCTGTTGCTCGATTTGAAACGCAGTGATGAAGCGCTCGCAACTTTGAACGCTCTTAAATTCATCGATGAGAAAAACCCTTCCGTCTATCGGCTGCTCGGAAATGTTTATGTGCAGAAGGGCAATCTCGACGAGGCGATCCGCCAATTTGATCAATCACTCGCGCTCGATCCGAAAGAGGTGATCACCTGGATTGATCGCATCAAAGCGGATGCAGATTTTGAGCGCCATGATGATGCCATTCGCACCGTTGAAGCGGCCAATGCCGCAGTGCCCGATAATCCGCGTCTGATTGAAGCACGCATTATGGTGTGGCGCCGCGCCGGGCGGTTTAAAGACGCAGAGGATTTTCTGACCCAACGCGTCAAAGATGTGCCTGATGATGATTGGGCGCATTTTCAACTGGCTGAAACGGTCGGACGCTTTGATCGCGAACGGGGCAATGTGCATTACAAGCGCGCGGTTGAGTTAAAACCCGATAACGCCATCTATTGGATGAATTACGCCAATAGTCTTGACCGCTCGCGCTATGGCAATGAAGCCGATCATATTCAGGCTGGCTATGAAGCGGTGATGAAAGCGCTCACCATTGGGCCTCTGCCCTCGCGCTTTGTGCGCATGGCGCGCAACATTTTGGTGCGCATGGGTCGCTTCGACATTGTTCAAACGCTCGGCAGTTTTCGTGATCTCGGACGCACTTGGGCGAGCGAAAGCCTGCATGATGCGTTGCATTATCACCTCGCCCGCGTCGAGACGGATGAAGACCGCTACGAGATTTTGGAACAGCATCGCATCTGGGGCCGGATCGAACTGGCGAAAGCGGCTTACAACCCTATTCCGGCTCCGCCGATTCATAAAAGCCGTGAAAAAATCAGACTGGGCATTATGTCGTCGGATTTGCGTCATCATCCGGTGAGTTATTTTGCAATGCCCTTGTTTGATCATCTCGATCGTCACAAATTCGAAGTCTATTGTTACTCATGGTGCCGCCATCAGCCTGATCCGATTCATAATTATATTCAGAGCCGGGTTGACGTATTTCGCTGGCACAATGCGATTTCCGACCGCGACGCGGCGCTCTTGATTGCCAAAGATGAAGTGGATCTCTTGTTCGAGCTCGGCAGTTCCACCGATATGAACAAGCTTGAAACCATGGCCTATAAGCCCGCGCCAATCACCGCGAGCTGGCTCGGCTATCCGCATTCGGCGGGACTTGAATCGATTGATTATATTCTGGTTGATCCGTTCATTAATCCGCCCGACCCCGCGCTGTTGATTGAAAAGCCATTTGAAATGCCAACAAGCTGGGTGGCGATGGGGCGGCTGGGATTCAATGAGGGTGAAGACATCAAGCCGGTTATTCCGTCCGCGCGCAATGGTTATGTCACTTATGGCACCGCGAATAATCCTTACAAATACAGTCCGAAAGTGCTTTCAACCTGGGCCAAGATCACAGCCGCGACGCCCGATGCACGGTTCTTGTTTGTAAGACCCGAAGCGGGCGCGCCCGCTTTTCGAGATTGGATGACGAAAGCCTTTGAGGCCGAAGGCGTACCGGCCGAGCGCGTGTTGTTTGAATGTGTACGCGGCAAACATATGCGCTGGTATAATGAAATGGATATTTCGCTCGATACATTTCCGCAAACGGGCGGCACCACGACTTGTGAATCACTCTTTATGGGCGTGCCGGTGATCACGCTTGTGGGGTCGGCCTTTTTTGAACGCTTAAGCTATTCCAACCTCTCAAATGCGGGTCTGGGTGATTTGTGCTGTTTCACCATTGAGGATTATATCAAAAAGGCGACCGCATTGGCCGCTGATACGCATCGAAGGACCCATTTGCGAAATGCCTTGAGACGACAAATCAAGGACCATCCGCTCGGACAACCGGAACGCTTTGCGAAAGATTTTTATGATCTGGTTGCCAAGACGGTGCGCGAAACCCGGTAAACGCTAACGCGCGGCGTAACGTTGCGCGCCGTCGCGATGATGTACCCAATTTTCAAGATAGGCCTGCGCCATGATCGCATCATCGATGATGAGAAGATTCTCGGCGTTGCGGCTTTCAGCGGACTGGGTGAAATTATAAGAACCGGTGACGACCTTTTTACCGTCGATGATCATCACTTTGTTATGCGCAATGGCACAGCAATAATCGACATAAAGGGGAATGTCCGACTCGTTTAAAAGATCAAGCACTGAAAACCGTTCTGATCGCTGGCTTTTATCCACAATCACCGAAACATCGACGCCCCGCTTTCGCGCCTCGACCAAAGCATCTGCAATCGGTTTGGCGGTGAAACTATAGGCTTGGACGCGCACGCTTTGTTTGGCCGCACCGATCGCGTCAAGGATCAATGTCGAGCAATGACCATCGGGTGAGAAGCAGAGTTTCCAAGGCGGCGTATCCCCCGCTTGAGCCACCGGCGTGACAAGGCCTATCGCCAAAAGCGCCAATAATGGCACAATTGCGCGCTTGACCTTGAGGCAGGATAGAACAGAAAAAACCACCATGGCACCGGGATCGCGTCACCTGAGAACCCGCCGAGGATACAACGCCCGATAGAAAACTTTAAGTGATACAACCAAAATTATTTTCGCAGCGCCGAATCACATCGAACACCCTGATTTGTGTCACGGCTTTACGTCAAAATTTGTCCGGTGGGGTTGCCGGGTGGTCTTCCTCATCCGGATCATCCGTTTCGACAGCCGGAATCGCATAGCTGCCGGTGAGCCACCGCCCGAGATCGAGATCCGCACAGCGCTTGGAGCAAAAAGGCCGATAGGCCAAGACGGCACGCTGGCTGCAATTGGGGCAACGCCCGAGCATGACGACTTTGGTTTCCGCCCCGCCTTTGTCCGACTCAGTCATGACCTTGCTCTCACGCCGTGCCGATTTTGGGATGGAGCCCGGCCGCACGCAAGAGATGCGCGGTCTCATAAAGCGGCAATCCGACAACACCTGAATAGGAGCCTGAAAGGCTGCTCACAAAACGCGCCGCGTAACCCTGAATGGCGTAGCCACCGGCTTTGCCCTGCCATTCCCCGCTTGCGATATAGGTTTCAATGTCTTCGCGCGCGAGATGTTTGACGCTGACGCGTGTTTCGACGACCCGCGTGCGTTTTGTGCCGTCCCGCGCGATCAGCACAAGCGCGGTGTAAACCCGATGGGCGCGACCCGATAAGAGCTTGAGGCAGGCGCGCGCCTCGGCTTCGGTTTCCGCTTTAGGCAAAATCCGGCGTCCAACAGCGACCACCGTATCCGCCGCCAAGACCAGAAATGCGCGGTCGCTTTGCGTGACTTCAGGACGAGCGAAAACGGTTTGCGCTTTTTCAACCGCCAACCGCAGCGCATGCGCGCGCGGCAATTCGCCCTTGGCCGGTGTCTCATCGAGATCCGCGGGCAAACACAAAAGCGGTTCGACCCCGATCTGGCGCAACAGATCAAGGCGTCGTGGTGAGGCTGAGGCGAGAATAAGCGCGGGTTCTATCACAGCCGGACATTAAACAGAGGAAAAGCACCGCAACAGAGGAAAAGCACCGGCGAAAGCCATCGGTGCTGGACCGACGGTCTATTTGAAGCGGTAAGTGATGCGGCCCTTCGTCAAATCATAGGGCGTCATTTCAACGAGAACCTTGTCCCCCGCCAAAACGCGGATGCGGTTCTTGCGCATTTTTCCAGCCGTATGCGCGATGATCTCGTGATCATTCTCAAGCTGAACGCGAAACATCGCATTCGGCAGAAGTTCGGTCACAACGCCCGGAAATTCCAATACTTCTTCTTTAGCCATCCGAAACCTTTAAAAATAAGGGGCTTTTGGTTTTATGCCCCACAAGAGCGGCGGACCCTAGACGAAACCGCACCATTTGTGAACCGTTGTGTGGTCACGGCTGAACGCCAGCATTTCGATGAGTGCGCTCGAGCGCCCGATAGCGCCGAAACCCAAAGGGGATCAACAGAAGATAGATCAGTGTTGTCACCGCCAGAAATTGAAACGGATAGGTGACGAGCAAGCCGGTTACCGCAATCACAATGACAAAGAGCGGCAAGACCCAATCACGCGGCACGCGGCTGCCAAAGGTCTTGCCCGCAAAAGTCGGGATCCGGCTGATCATCAAAAAGGCAATAAAGAGGAGATAGACCGCCTCGATGACCGCAAAACCGGGCGGAGGCGCAAAGCCAAGCTGCAAAAGATAAGCGGGCAAAAGCCCTGTGAGCGCGCCCGCCGGAGCCGGAATGCCAATGAAGAAATTCTTCTGCCATTGCGGACGCTCTGGATCATCAATCATCACATTGAAGCGCGCGAGACGCAAAGCGGCGGCGGATGCGAACAGAATGGCCGTCAACCATCCCAGCGATCGCAATTCATTCAAACCGTAAATGTAAAGGATGAGCGCGGGTGCCACGCCGAAACTCAAGAAATCGGCAAGGCTGTCGAGTTCGGCACCAAAGCGCGACGTGCCTTTCAAGAGCCGCGCGATGCGACCATCAAGCCCGTCAAAAATAGCCGCGGCGAGAATCGAAATGATTGCCGAGCCAAGCTGTCCTTCAAACGCAAAGCGAATGCCGGTTAGCCCCGCACAGAGTGACAGGAGTGTCACCAGATTAGGCAAAAGCACACGTAAGGGCACTGCATTGAAACGCCGCGGACGCGGATCCTTATCCGGCTCAAAAGGGGGAAAGAGATCGGTCATAGGCTCTGATAATGCCGCTCGGTTGATGCATCATCGCGCGCAGCAATCACCGTTTCACCGGCAATCGTGGTCTGGCCGACGCCGACCAGCGCCGTGTAACCGTCAGGCAGATAGACATCCACGCGCGAACCAAAGCGGATGAGGCCAAAGCGTTCGCCCACCGTGAGACGATCGCCCTCCTCGACAAAACCGACAATGCGCCGTGCAATAAGGCCGGCGATCTGCACAACACCGAAGCGCTCTTTGCCTGTGTTCACAATGATCGCGTTGCGCTCATTGTCCTCACTCGCTTTGTCGAGTTCAGCATTGAGAAAAAGACCCGGACGATAGGCGATGGTTTCAATCGTACCGGCAACCGGCACGCGGTTCACATGGCAGTTGAACACATTCATGAAAACGGAAATGCGCGTCATCGGCGCGTCCGAAAGACCAAGCTCGGGAGGTGGCGCCACGGACACGATCATCGAGACACGCCCATCCGCGGGGGAGATCACAAGCCCCTCCCCGACCGGAACGGTGCGCACCGGATCGCGAAAGAAATAGGCGCACCACGCGGTGAGAATGGCGCCCACCCAGCCCAAAGGGGACCAGATCCACGCCATAAGATTGGCCACAACCGCGAAAATCGCGACAAAGGGCCAGCCCTCGCGATGGATCGGAACAATCTGCTTTTTGATCGAATCGAGGATCGACATTGTGAATTTCCCGAACGGGGGACGCCCGTATCAGGCTCCCTTATCGGCCAAAAGCACCGGCGTGGTCAATGTTTCACCCGTTTTTTCAAGCATTTGCCGCGCTTCGGCGACTTCGCGCTGGCGCTTCCACAGTTCGGCATAAATGCCCTTCTTCTCCAGAAGCTCACCATGGCGGCCCCGCTCGGCAATTTTGCCTTTTTCCAGAACGAGAATTTCATCCGCATTGATGATGGTCGACAAACGATGCGCGATGACGAGCGTTGTGCGTCCGCGTGAAACGGCCTCAAGCGCGTTTTGAATCTCGCGCTCTGTGAAACTATCAAGCGCTGAGGTTGCCTCATCGAGCACAAGGATCGGCGGCGCTTTCAAAATCGTGCGCGCAATCGCAACGCGTTGTTTCTCGCCGCCCGAGAGTTTCAAACCGCGTTCGCCCACATTGGTCTCATAACCATCAGGCAAGGATTTGATGAAGCCGTCAATTTGCGCAAGCTGTGCCGCCGCCTCGATTTCCTCGCGCGACGCATCCCACCGACCATAGCGGATGTTGTAATAGATTGTATCGTTGAAGAGCACCGTATCTTGCGGCACCATGCCAATGGCGGCGCGTAAGCTCACTTGCTTGACCGCACCAATGTCCTGATCGTCAATCAGGATCCGACCCGATTGCGGCTCGTAGAAGCGGAACATCAAGCGTGAAATGGTTGACTTGCCGGCACCCGACGGGCCGACAATCGCAACGGTCTGTCCTGCCGGAACCGTAAAATTGATGCCATCAAGAATGGTGCGTTCGGGCGTGTAACCAAAGCGAACATTTTCAAAACGCACTTCGCCGTCTTTTATGTGGAGCGGTTGCGCGCCGGGACGATCCGCGATTTCGGGCTCGTGATCGAGCACGTCAAACATCTGATCAATATCGATCAAAGCCTGTTTGATTTCGCGATAGACCATGCCCATGAAATTGAGCGGTTGATAAAGCTGGATCAACATCGCATTGACCAGAACAAAATCACCCACCGTGTGGCGTCCTTGTCGAATGCCATCAATGACAAGCGCCATACAGAATGTGAGTCCGGCGGTGAAAATAATCGCCTGACCGGAGTTCAACACCGCGAGCGAGACATAGGCTTTGACACTCGCCTTTTCGAATTTTTCCATCGCTTTGTCGTAGCGGGCGGCCTCACGACCTTCGGCGCCGAAATATTTGACGGTTTCGAAATTTAAAAGACTATCAACGGCTTTGCCGCTCGCATCCGTGTCGCTGTCATTCATCGAGCGGCGAATGCCCATGCGCCATTCGGTGGCCTTGGTTGTGTAGACCATATAGGCGATGATCATGAGAATGGTAACAAGCGCGTATCGCCAATCGAATTCGTAAAGAAGGACCGCGAGGATCATCACGAATTCGACGATGGTGGGCGCGAGCGTGAGCATTGTCATGCGCACAATGGATTCAATCCCTGCGCGGCCGCGATCAAGCACGCGGGTCAATCCACCCGTTTTGCGTTCGAGATGAAAACGCAAAGAGAGGCGGTGCATATGCTCAAAGGTTTCATTGGCGAGACGGCGTACCGAATGCATCGCCACAGCGGCAAAGAGAGCGTCGCGGAATTGCGTGAGCAACGCCATGAGTACGCGTGAGAAACCGTAAAGAAGCGTCAGCCCGAGCGGAATGCTGATCAGAAGAACGACATCACTTTGACCGGCGAGCGCCGCAGGGGCGACTGCATCGGTGGCCCATTTGAAAGTATAGGGAACACTGATCGTCACCAATTTGGCGATGATGAGAAGTCCGGTGGCCAAGATGATCCGCATGCGCAGATCCGCACGCTCGGCGGGCCAGAGATAGGGCCAAAATCCCTTCACCGTTCGCCACATAGAGGTCCCGGGGCGCAAGCCAACCGCTTGAGACGAAGGACGACCGCGAGACATTGAACGCGCCATTGAAAATCCGAACCTGACACTGAAAAGCGTGATCGGGACCGATCACGCGGATGGCGCACCTTATGGCCGATATGGCGTCAAAGCGCAAAAGATTCGGGTGCCCAAACCGGGTCCGGATGCCCTCAATCCGGCAAACACCCTATTGCGTTTTCGGCAGAACGAAGATTTGGCCGGGATAAATCAGGTCGGGATCGCGAATCTGGTCGCGATTGGCCTGATGGATCTCCGTATAGCGGAAACCCGACCCATAGGTTTTGCTGCTGATCCGCCACAGGCTGTCGCCGCGCACTACGGTGGCGGTTTCAATCGAAGGCACCACGACCATGGCGGTCTTAGCCGGAGCAGGCGCTGCCGGGGTTGACGAAGCCTGACCCGAGGCTGCCGCAGGAGCCGTAGATGTTGTTGCCGGTGTTGTTGCAGGGGTGGCGGCTGACACCGCAGGCGCTTCGGATGCTGGTGGTTTGCCGGGCATGTCGAACGTCACTTCGGCGCGCGATAGCACCTTGCCCGTCTTCGGGTCGGCATCATCAACCCGAATTTGGTATTTGCCCGGCACAACGCCACGCTCGATCTTGAACGACCAAGATGAATCGGTCGATGCATCACCGGAAGCAACAAGGCTGTCATTGAGATAAAGCCGCACTGACGCCCCGGCTTGCGACTTGCCAGCCACATAAAGCGCGCCGGTCTCATCGGCTTCAACCACGGTGATCCCCAGCATGGCGCGCGGACCAGAAACACCGGGTTTATTCGCCGCGGGTTCAGGGTCCGGAACCGGCGTGACGGGCGCGAGCAATTCGGTTGCTTTACCGGGTTCCGATTTGGCAACCAGAACCGCGCCCTTTTTCGCTTGCGGAACATCCACTGTCACCGTTTGCGTCGATGCCACCGCTTTACCATCCGGCAAGGTCATCATCAGAGAGAGCGTGTGTCCCCCCGGCGGAAGAGCGGGAGGCACCATCGCAAATTGTCCGGTCTCGCCTGTCTTGGCTTTATCGATGGCTTTGCCATCGGCAAGAAGGGCGACGCTGGCGCCCGGTTGCGCCCGACCGCCGACGACAATGTCGCCATTCGGTTCCACGCGCACGACATCAAAACTGGGTGGGGCAAGGACGGGCGCGGGCGCCGGCGCCGGTTGTGCCGGCGTTTCAACCGCAGCGACAGGCGCGGGCGCTTTTGCCGGCGCGATCTCGGGTTGAGAGGGGCCAAAACCGGGAACCAACTGGAAATAGGCCAACAACCCCAGTGCAACCAGCAATGCAAAACCGACAAGAACGCGATTGCTCACGACGGCGCTTCTCCCTGTGTCATCATCTTCTCACAATCAACCATGATTCAAAGGATTGCGCCAGCAGCGCGCGCGGCAGGGCGTCACCTTGACGCTCATAGGCAGAGGATGCGAGATTTTGTGCATGAAAAATCCATTATCAATCTGTGTTTATTGCGGTTCCGGATTTGGAACCGATCCAGCTTTTGAAAGCGCAGCAAAACTTCTTGGCAAATCCATGGCCGAAACCGGCACGCGGCTGGTTTATGGCGGCGGTGATGTGGGCCTGATGGGCACCGTTGCAAAATCGGTCAAAGATCATGGCGGGTTTGTGACCGGCATCATTCCGCGCTTTCTCAAAGATCGCGAAATCATGTTTGACGAGGCGGATGAAAACATCGTCGTCGAAGACATGCATACGCGCAAACGGTTGATGTTTGAAAAATCGGATGCATTTGTAGCGTTACCCGGTGGGGTGGGCACGCTTGAGGAGCTCGTCGAGCAACTCACTTGGGCGCAATTGGGCCGCCATTCCAAACCGATTGTGATTGCCGATATTCACGGTTTCTGGCGTCCGCTTTTGACGCTGATGGCGCATATGCGCCATTTCGAATTTATTCGCCCTGGATTGGAAATCAGCTATATCGTTGCCGAACGCGCCGAAGACATTGTGCCGATGATTGTGCAAAAGCTGAAATATGCGACTGATGACTCAATACGAGAGGCGGTGATTGAAAGATTGTGAGTGACTCATCTGAGGCAATGAGAGCCATTTAGATCAGATATGAGCTCTTGCTTTACAATCCGTCATGACCGCCCTTGTGGCGGTCATCCACGACTTAAAAACTATGAGACGTCAATTCAAGTCGTGGATGGCCGGGCTCAACCCGGCCATGACAAGTGAAAGGCGCGTGTACGTCATTTCAAATTTTATTGCTCGTGAACGCTTTCGACCCTTTAAGCCAGCGCCCCACTTCTCAAGAGCTTGTAATTCATTGAATCAATGAGCGCTTGGAACGAGGCATCGATGATGTTGCCACTGACGCCGACCGTGGTCCAGCGCTCGCCCTCCCCGTCGGTGGTTTCAATCAACACACGCGTGACGGCATCCGAACCGCCTTGGAAGACACGGACCTTATAGTCCACGAGTTCCATCGTCTCGATATAGCGTTGATAAATGCCGAGATCCTTACGCAAAGCGAGATCGAGCGCGTTGACGGGGCCATTGCCCTCCGCCGCCGAAATCAGTGTTTCGCCTTTGACATTCACCTTCACAAAAGCCTCGGCAATGGTTTCCGCTTCCGTGCCATCATGAAAACGACGTTCCACATTAACGCTGAAACGCTCGACCCGAAAAAACTCAGGCACTTCGCCCAAGATGCGGCGCGCGAGCAAAAAGAAACTCGCATCCGCACCCTCATAAGAATAGCCAAGCCCTTCGCGCTCCTTCACCTCATCGAGAAGGCGCGTGATGCGCGGATCGTCTTTTTTCACCGCAATGCCGAGACGTTCGAGCTCGGCAAGAATGTTGGAGCGCCCGGCTTGATCGGACACCAAAACCTTACGGCGATTGCCCACAGTTTCTGGTGCCACATGTTCATAGGTGCGCGGGTCTTTCATCACAGCCGAGGCATGAATACCGGCTTTGGTTGCAAAAGCGGAGGAGCCGACATAAGGCGCATGACGATTGGGTGAGCGATTAAGGATTTCATCAAGACTGCGCGACACTTGAGTCAATTTCGAAAGCGCTTCATCGCTGATGCCCGTGGTAAAAGCATCGGCGAATGCCGCTTTCAATTTGAGCGTCGGGATGATGGTGGCGAGATTGGCATTGCCGCAGCGCTCGCCAAGCCCGTTCAACGTGCCTTGAATCTGCCTCACGCCCGCACGCAATGCAGCGAGCGAATTGGCAACCGCCTGCCCCGTATCATCATGCGCGTGGATGCCTAAGTGATCCCCTGGAATGTGTTTGATCACATCACTGACGATCCGCTCGATTTCATGCGGCAGTGTGCCGCCATTGGTGTCACACAAGACGACCCAGCGCGCGCCCGCTTCATAAGCAGTCTTCGCAACGTTTAACGCATAGTCGGGATTGGCTTTGTACCCGTCAAAAAAATGCTCGCAATCCAGCATGGTTTCGCGCCCGGCTTTAACAGCGGTGGCAATGCTGTCGCGTATGCTGTCGAGATTATCCTCAAGCGAGGCTTCGAGCGCGACACGCACCTGATAATCCCACGCTTTGCCGACATAACAAATGGCATCGCTTTTGGAGTCAAGCAGCGCGGCGATGCCCGGATCATTCGAGGCCGAGCGACCGATTTTTTTGGTCATGCCAAACGCCGTAAAGCGCGCGTTTTTGGTCTGTTTTTTAGAGAAGAATTCCGTATCCAATGGATTGGCACCGGGATAGCCGCCTTCGATATAGTCAATACCAAGACCATCCAGCATCGTGGTGATTTGAATTTTGTCGGCGAGTGAAAAATCAACGCCCGTCGTCTGCGCGCCATCACGCAAAGTTGTGTCAAACAGATAAACGCGATCGGGAGACATGAGAGACGCCTTTAATGAGCCGTAGAAGGGGTTTGATCGAGCGCTTTGGTCATAATCGTGTGGCCGAGCCACTCATCGCCAAGCGGCACGGTGTTGCGGCTTTCTGGTTCGTAACCGCGTTGTGAAAAGAAAGGACGCGCGACATCACTCGCTTTCACTGTGAGACGCTTGGCACCGCGTGCCGCGCCCAGCTTTTCAAGCGCATCAACAAGCACAGTGGCCACACCGCGACGCACAACGCCCGGCGCGACATAAAGAAGATCAATGTCTTCCTGCCCTTTTAACAGGGCGAAACCGGCGGGCAATCCATCCACTGTTGCCACCAAAGTAAGACCCGCCGCAAGCCGCGCGGCAAAAGCTGTCTCATCATCAAAACTGGCAACCCATGCTTCGATTTGTCCGGGCGAATACTCGTCTTGCGCCAATTGCTCGATGCTCGCGCGTGCGATGCGCAATAGGATGGGAATATCTTTCGGCAGATAGGGACGCAGCGCCGGCGGTGTGCCCTTTGCGGTAGCGGAGAGGATCATCGTTTCACCTCCCATTTGGTTTCAAGCTCACCGGTCGTGGGATTTTTGCTGTCTTTGATTTCGATACCCATCGCGACAAGCTCATCGCGGATACGATCCGACTCGGCAAAATTTTTGTTGCGGCGCGCGTCAAGGCGCGCGGCAATCAGCGCCTCGGTCTTTGTCTTTAATTCTGGATCCAACCCCGCCATCGCATCGGTTAATTCCGCACGCGAGAACCAGCTTTTTGTATTGAACCCCAAAAATTCCGCGCAATAAGCGAGCTGCTGCGCATCATTGAAATTCGTGCGAGCTTTGCGCGCAAGATCAGACAACACGGCAAACGCAGCAGCGGTGTTCAAATCATCCTGCAGCGCATCCAGCAAAGCCGGTTCCAGCGGGCCCGATGTCAAAGCGACTTTATGGCGGCTTGCCAATTCGGCCCAGCTTGCCAGAGTCTTCTCGGATTCTTCCAGCGCCTTCGCGGTGAAATCAATCGGCTGGCGATAATGCGTGCGCAGCATCGCCAATCGCAGAACATCGCCGGGCCAAGAGCGACCGCCAAATTTATCTGTCGCCAACAACTCATTGATGGTCACGAAATTGCCGAGGCTCTTCGACATTTTCTGGCCTTCGACTTGAAGAAAGCCGTTATGCATCCAGACATTTGCCATGCGGGGCGTACCGAACGCGCAGCAGCTTTGCGCAATTTCATTTTCATGATGCGGGAACACAAGATCGATGCCGCCGCCATGAATATCAAACGTCTCACCGAGATAGCGATGGCTCATCGCCGAACATTCGATGTGCCAGCCGGGGCGGCCATAAATTGAAACAGTTTCGCCGCGATCAACAAAATGCCCTGTCCATCCCGGTTCTGTGCTTGAAGATTCTTTCCACAACACAAAATCGGCGGGATGTTTTTTATGTGCTTCGACAGCCACGCGGGCGCCCTCGATCTGCTCGTCGAGTTTGCGGTTTGAAAGCGCGCCATAAGCCGCCATATGATCGACCGCGAACAAGACTTCGCGGCCATGCTCACCTTTGGCAAAATAGGCGTAACCATTGGCAAGCAGGCGATTGATGATGCCGACCATCTCCTGAATATTATCGGTTGCGCGCGGCTCGACATTCGGCGGCAAACAACCAAGCGCTGCCACATCCGCATGAAATTGCGCGGCGGTTTTTTCCGTGACCAAGCGAATGGCGTCGTTCAAAGGCAAGTTCGGATAATCACGCGCCGCGCGATCATTGATCTTGTCATCGACATCCGTGATGTTGCGCACATAGGTGACATGGTCTTTGCCATAGACGTGCTGCAACACACGATAGAGCACATCAAACACGATCACCGGCCGCGCATTGCCGATATGGGCGAAATCATAAACCGTCGGACCGCAGACATACATCCGCACACGCGCCGGATCGATGGGCGCGAAAGCCTCTTTTTTGCGGGTGAGCGTGTTGTAGAGCGTGAGGGACATGCGGGGACTCAACAAGAAGAGGGGCTTGCCGCGCTGGCCCCGGTCATCTTTGCTCTAGGTAGAAGAGTAAAACGGCCCCGGCCAGCGTGGATGCTAGCGGCAAATAATCCGGCAAATGCAGATTGGCGAGGTCTTTTTCATGGCCGCGATCATGCCGACCAAGCCGCGATCCGTCAAGAAGAGCGCCGCGCCCCGCGCGGGAAGAAATTCACTTTTTGAGGCGGGATCTTAACGATGTCTCAACCTATAGGCGAGATTTTGGCCAAAATCGCTTTGTACCGGAATTGAATAATGCGCCTTGCCCTGTTGGCCGCCGCTTTTGCGGCCTTTTCGACCGTCTCGCTTGCCGAAACTCCCCAAAAGACCTTCATTGTGCCCGCCGATGACGGCTATGGCATGGATGATTGCATGGCCGATGGGGGCGCCTGCGCCAAGCTCGTCGTCGATTCCTGGTGCCAGGTGAAGGGCATGGGCCATGCTGCCAGCTATTCCTTGATGGATCCGGCCGATATTACCGCCTCGCTCTCATCAAACAGCACGAAAAAAGCCTTACCCGTGTCTTATCTGGTGACCTGTCAGGATTAAGACGCGCGCGCCGACCGCTTGACGCGGATGCGCAAGGGTGAAATGAGGGCCGTCTAGGCTCCGATCCGGCCTTGAAATTGTCGAGATCTTCGGGCTTTTGAGCATGATGTGGTTTGTTCAAAAATCGCATTGCGCTGGTTTTGACGCGCTCTTGATCCACCATGTTCTGGTTTGACCCTTTATGATCCTGTCGCGTTTCCGGTCCCGGCTTTTGATGGCGCTTGTTGCGGCGGCCTGTGTTTCGCCCGCCCTCGCGCAGCAAGCATCGAATGCCTATTGCGACAGTCTGAAGGCTGAGCTTGCGGCCGTCGATCAATCCCTCGCAACCGCAAGCAATGTGAATTTTACGGCGCAAATCAAAAAGGCGCAGCGCGAACATGACAAAACCGCCGCATACGCCAAATCAATCGGATGTTCCGATTTACGCCTGCCGCTGATTTCAAAGCCGCCGCCGACACAATGCGCCACACTCGAAGCGCAAATCGGCCAGCTCGAGCAGGATATTCAAGCGCTCCAGATTGAAGCGGCCCGCGGTGGCTCTGATGAGTTGAAGCAACAGCGCTTGGGTTTAAAAACCGCGATTGATACAACCTGCACGCCCGGCGCCAATAATGGCCAAGCCAAAGCGGGTGTGGGATCACTCATCGGCGAGCCGAGCAGCGGTTTGCAGTCATCCGAAATGCCCGATGATCCGCTGGCGCGGCCCGAACTTGGTTTGCAAAACGGATTTCGAACCGTATGCGTGCGCTCTTGTGACGGGTTTTTCTTCCCCATCAGCCAATTCGGCACCAATGGCCGCGTCGCAACAGATATTGAATTGTGCAAAGCCTCCTGCCCCGGCGCGGTTGTGAATCTGTATCTGCAGCCGAATGATCGCGAAATCGATGGCGCAGTGGCAGCAGAAACGGGACAGATCTACACCGCGTTGCCCACCGCTTATCATTATCGCACGGCGCTTGATCAAAGCTGCTCGTGCCGCGTGCCCGGAAAAACATGGGCGGAAACGCTGGCCGACGCCGAGCGCATCTTGAGCGCGAATGGATCCGCTGACGCGCAAATTTCTGAATTGAAGGCGCAAGAACTCTCACGCCCGCGTGATTTGAAAGCGGCACCGAAGGCAAAGCCCAAAAAAGGTGAGCCAGTTCCGGCACCCGCTCCCGCTCAAGCGCAAGATGTTGCTGTTTTACAGAGCGCGATTCCGGTTGGCACCGACATCGTGCCCGTAGGTGCTGGCGAAGTTCGCGAAATCGTTGCGGCGGACGGCACAAAACGCAAGATCAGAATCTTGCGTGCCCCCGGTGCGGCCGCGATTACCGAATAATTACGCGCTCAAACGACGCCGCGTTTCAGCCTCGCCAATCAAAGGCAACATCAGTTTTAATTCAGGGCCATGTTCAAGGCCCGTCAACGCCAAGCGCA
>CANGPA010000033.1 GCA_947455645.1 Hyphomicrobiales bacterium
GCTCATAGATTTCACGCGGGCTAGCCAATTGCTCGATGACACCCTGATTCATCACCGCAATTTTATCCGCCATTGACATGGCTTCGAGCTGATCATGCGTGACATAGACCGTGGTTGCTTTGAGGCGATTGTGAAGCGCGCGCAATTCGCCGCACATCACATGACGGAATTCTGAATCAAGCGCACCGAGCGGCTCGTCCATCAAGAACGCCATCGGCTTTCTGACAATGGCGCGTCCAAGCGCCACGCGCTGACGGTCACCGCCCGAGAGAGATGACACCGGCTTGTCCAGCAAGTCCGTAATGCGGAGAATTTGTGCGGTTTCTTCAACACGCTTATTGATTTCAGCGCGCGGCAATCCATCGCATTTCAATGGAAAGCCGATATTCGCGCGCACATTCATATGCGGATAAAGCGCGAAGAGCTGGAACACGAAAGCGATATCCCGCTCCGAGGCCCGATTGAAGGTAACATTATTGCCACCGAGCAAAATTTCACCCGCCGTCGGCAATTCAAGACCAGCGATCATACGGAGCGTCGTTGTTTTGCCGCAGCCTGACGGTCCTAGAAGGCAGAAAAATTCGCCATCTGCCACAGTGAACGACGACTCCTTTACGGCGACGAAGTCACCAAAATTTTTCTGGAGATTGTTGACTCTAATTTCAGCCATCACTCACTCCGGAAACTTTGTAACGACGATAAACATGACAACGCCAATTAAAGTAGTGATGAACGACATTGTATAAAGGATCATCGCGAAGGGTTGCAGAAGCATCAACACGCCTGCGGCGATAAAGAGTGTGGCTGCCGTTTCCCACGGACCGCGACGAAAGATGCGCGACAAGAGACTGCGTTCGGATTGATTGCTCATTTGCGCACCGCCCCGAATGTAATGCCCCGCAAGAGATGTTTCCTGAGGAGAATGGTGAAAATCAGAATCGGAATCAGGAAGAGCGTCGTTCCCGCACCAACGGCAGGCCAATCCATTCCGCCTTCACCTATGATCGTCGGAATGAAAGGCGGTGCCGGTTGCGCGTCACCCGATGTCAAGAGGACAGCGAACGCATATTCGTTCCAAGCGAAGATCATGCAGAAGATCGCGGTTGCGACAATTCCGGTTGTGGCTTGTGGCAGAACCACTTTGCGGAACGCTTGTAGCCGCGTGTATCCATCGATCATCGCCGCTTCTTCATATTCGCGCGGAATTTCGTCGATGAAGCCCTTCAACAACCACACGGCGAGCGAAACATTGACTGCTGTATAGAGAAGGATCATCCCGAGTTTGGTGTCGCTCAAACCGAGCTCGCGATACATGAGATAAATCGGGATCGCGACCGCAATCGGCGGCATCATGCGGGTCGACAGAATGAAGAAGAGAAGATCATCCTTTAACGGCACTTTGAACCGCGAGAAGCCATAAGCGGCGATGGTTCCAAGCAGAACGGAGAGCGCTGTCGAACCAAAGGCAATGATCAGAGAATTGGCAAAGCGCTTCAAGAAGTTGGATGGGCCAACAATCACCATATTGCGTTGGCGGGTGACCTCTTCGCAGCGGTTTTGCGGTGGCGGAAGGGTTGCCAAATATTCGGGTGTCTGCCGCGTCTGGTTCGTGAAAAGATTGCAATAGCCTTCGATCGAAGGTTGGAACACAATCTTCGGTGGATAGGAAATTGAATCCGGTGGCGATTTCATGCTGGTGATCACGATCCAGAAGAGGGGGATCATCGTGATTAACGCATAGAGGATCACCGCACCCAACGCGATGCGTTTCGTGAGCGCGCTTGGCTCGACGACAGAATGGGCAGAGGAACTTGACGCGCTCATCGGCTTTTCACCTGGTTGAGTGCCTTCACATAGATGTTGGCAAGGCCAAACACGGTTACGAAGAGAATGATGGCGAATGCGGATGAGAATCCGGTGCGCCATTTTTCGAACGCCTCACGCTTCAGCGTGATCGACGCGACTTCGGTGGTCGAACCCGGCCCGCCGGAGGTCAGGAGATTGACCATGTCGAACATTTTGAAGTTTTCAATGCCGCGGAAGAGCACCGCGAGCATGATAAACGGCAAGGCCATCGGGATGGTGATCGACCAGAATTGCCGCCAATGCGATGCGCGATCAACCTCTGCCGCTTCATAGATGTAGTCGGGGATCGACCGCAAACCAGCGAGGCAAATAAGCATCACATAGGGCGTCCACATCCACGTATCGACGATGATGATCGACCAGGGCGCGAGTTGGACAGATCCAATCATCTCAAATGAAGACGGATCAACACCCGTAAAAAACGCGATGATGTAATTGAAGAGACCAATTTGCGGCTGATAGAGAAAGCGCCAAAAATTGCCGACAACGGCGGGCGACAACATCATCGGGATCAGAATAATGGTTGTCCAAAATCCGTGACCGCGGAATTTCCGGTCGAGCAACCATGCCAACGTAAAACCAATGAGCGTTTGCAGAATAATCGTCCAGAAGACAAAATGCGCCGTCGATTGCATCGCCGCCCAAATATCGGGATCGCTCAAAATAGAGGTGTAATTGTCGATGCCAACATTTTTGACAGCGGCATTTGTACGGTTCGCACGGAAATTCGTGAAGGAGAGTTGGATCGTCCAGATTAGCGGGAAGATGTTAATTGCCAACAAGAGCAACATCGTCGGCGTGATGAATATCCACGCAATCGCGCGATCCGATAGACCGCGAACCCCGGTTGCTAAGGCCTGTGGTGTTGCAGCGGCTACCCGCTCAGCAATCCTGTCAGGTGGAGTTTGACCCGTCATGATCCGGTCCCGTGATGTTCAACCCGCATAGGGTTCGATCGGTTTAAAAAAGCCGGGACGGCGGTAACCGCCCCGGCTCGGAGGAATGCTACAAGCTTAGAGCTTGCCGTCGTCCTTGAAGACTTTCGTCCAGTCCTTGATCATGCCGTCGAGCGCTTCTTTGGCAGTGCCCTTGTCGGCAACGATATAGTCATGAATGCGCTTCTGCTCGGAGAGGAGAAGCTGCGCATAGGAAGGATCAGCCCAGAAGTCCATGACTTGACCCATCGCGACCAAGAAGTCGGCTGCGAAAGGAGCGGTCTTGGCGAAGCCTGGGTCGTTCAACACAGCCTTGTGTGCCGAGTAACCACCCATTGACCACCACTTCTTCTGAACTTCAGGGTTCGCGAACCACTTGATGTAAGCAAGTGCTTCAGCCTGATTTGGCGAGTAAGCCACAACCGACAGACCTTGTCCGCCGAGCTGCGAGCCCGAACCAGCAGGACCCTTCGGATTCACGAAGAAGCCGATCTTGTCGCCGCCAACCTTCTCGTCCTTGTAGAGACCAGGGAAGAATGCAAACCAGTTCATCTGAAGTGCAACCTGACCCGACTTAAACGCGTCAAGGCCTTCACCCATATAGGCGTCTGTGTAGCCTGGAGGTGTGCAGCACTTGTAGAGCGCCTTGTAAGCTTCGAGGCCCTTCACAGCGCCATCGGAGTTTACGAAACCTTCCATCGAATAAGGCTTCTTTGGATCCTGATATTTGAAGCCGTATGGATAGAGGAAATTCGAGACACCCATGGTGATGCCTTCCGAACCACGCTCCGTGAAGATCGCCGCGCCATAGACCTTCTTGCCGTCCACTTCACGGCCTTGGAAAAATTTGGCGATGTCGACGAGCTCATCGAGAGTCTTCGGTGGCTCGAGGTCACGGTTATATTGCTTCTTGAACGCATCGCGGAGTTCTGGCTTCGCGAACCAATCCTTACGATAGGTCCAGCCAAGTGCGTCGCCCATTGCAGGCAGCGCCCAGTAATTTGGTGTGCCCTTCGGCCATTCCGAATAACCGGTGACGGTTGCCGGCATGAAGTCATCCATCTTGATGCCTTCTTTGGCGAAGAAGTCGTTGAGCTTCACATAGTGGCCGTTTTCAGCTGAGCCACCGATCCACTGCGAGTCACCGATGAGGAGGTCGCAAAGCTTGCCCTTCGAATTCAATTCGTTGAGCATGCGGTCAGCGAAATTCGGCCACGGCACGAATTCGAACTTCATGTCGACGCCTGATTTCGCCGTATAGTCTTTCGACAATTCGACGAGCGCATTTGCAGGGTCCCAAGCGGCCCAGCACAATGTAATGGTCTTGGCATTGGCCGCTACTGGCGTCATGGCCAACATGGCCGATGCCGCGAGCGCGGTTGCGCCTGCGATAAGTTTCTTCATGGAACGTCTCTCCCTTCGTTTGCCACGACATCTGCCCGCCCCGGCCCATGATCCGGTGGAGGCTTGCGAGGATCGTTCAGCCGATCCGACGCGTTAGATGCCGCATTCCAAAGCGCTTCCCTTCCGGCGGACGGTCAGCCCTTGATAGGCCGTTGACGCGCACCGGTTTGTTTAGTGGAATTCATTTTACTAAACTAAACAAGAGGGAAAATTAACTTTTGTGGAAATTCGAAAAAATGACATTAATTCAATAATTTATATAAATTTTGTGGCGGGGCCTAACCGCCTGAAGCCAAGAGCTTGACGACGGCAAGCGGCTCATCGACATGAATCATATGGCCGGCCTTTCGGAAGAGATGCACGGCGATGGCGGGTTCCAGTGCTGCAATCTGGGTCCAAGGAATGATTTGGTCCTCAACCCCAAAGAGCACTTCAACCGGACAGCGCATCGAGGAGAGCATTGCGCAAATATCGAGAGCCTGACGACCATTCTGGACGAGCGTTTGAGACAAAGCTTTCAAACGTCCGCGACCCAAATCCGCTGCCATCGCCTCAAGCTGTTTCGCCTTATAGTCAATGTGACGACTTGTGAGCTTATCGAGCAGAGGCCTTAGGGTTGTGGCATCAGAGACCGCGGCAATCGAAGCGATAAATTGATCATCAATTGCTGAACCGAGACCAGCGGGTGCCAACAGAGTAAGTCGTGCAATCGGCTTTGGACTCCGCTGCGTGGCATAAACGCAAGCGGCAGCACCCATCGAATGTCCAACAAGATGTATGTTTTGACGCGGTGCAAGAGATTGAATTGCGCCGACCAGTGACTCAACGATCGATTCAAAATCATGGGCTTCGAGAGGTGAGCGTCCATGTCCTGCAAGATCGGGGGCGAACACATCAAAGCCCTGCTCAGCGAGAGCGAGCCCTATGCCGTCCCAAGTCGCGGCTTGGCTCGCAAAGCCATGGACCAATAGAATCGTGCCACGCGATTGTCTCTGCAAAGATCCTTGCGGCAGCCATTGGCGCATCGCAGTTTCAGCACGCAATGCGTTTGAGTCATTTGATACCAAAGGAAGATCGCGCGCTTCGATGCGCCCGAACGGGCCTGAGCCAGAAAGCGATTTGAGATCGATCCCCCGTTCACGCGCGAAGCGACGCGCAAGCGGCGTCGCCCGAAGACCTTCATGACTCGGCACAATCGAAGAGTCGTGAGCAGGAGTTAAAGTGCGCGCATCCGAATACGATAACGTTTGCGTATCGCTCGCGCTTACGGGTTCTTTTGCCGGCTTCTTGGACTGTGGCTCTGCTTCACCCGGCGCCAAAATCCAAGCCAATACGGTTCCAACCGGAACATCGATGCCTTCTTCAATTGAAATACCGGCCACAACACCTGCGCCTGTCGCTTCGACTTCCATAACCGATTTATCGGTCGACATCTCGAAGAGGAGGTCACCCGGTTTCACCGTATCGCCGTTTTTAACAGCCCATCGAGCAACCGATCCTTGATCCATTGCCATATCGACGCGCGGTAAAATGACCTCAACGGCCATCAGACGCGCCCCTCTCTGACAAGACGACGAGCGGCATTTACAATTTCATCTTCTTGCGGCACGGCTGCTTTTTCTAGAATAGGATTGTAAGGCAGCGGTACATCTTTACCGCCAAGACGCACAATTGGCGCATCGAGAAAATCAAACGCATCGCTTTCCGCAACGGCTGCGGACACTTCTGCGCCGACACCCAATGTTTTGACGCCCTCATACACAACCATTAAACGCGAGGTCTTCCGAACGCTTTTTAACACCGCTTCGGTATCCATAGGACGGATCGTTCGAAGATCAATGACCTCTGCATCAATGCCTTCCGCCGCAAGACGCTCGGCCGCCGCAAGTGACCGGATCGCCATCATCGAGGTTGCGACAATGGTGACATCGCGACCTTCACGACGAATTGCAGCTTTTCCGATTGGCTCGCGATAGGCTTCCTCGGGCACTGGCCCTTTCATGCGGTAAAGCAATTTATGCTCGAAAATCAGAACCGGATTGGGATCATCAATGGCAGCAAGCAACAAGCCTTTCGCATCATGGGGCGTTGACGGCTGAACAACTTTCAACCCCGGAATATGACCGAACCACGCTTCAAGCGATTGACTATGTTGAGCTGCAGCACCCGTACCTGAGCCGCCTGGCATCCGGATAACCAAAGGAACGCTTGCTTTGCCACCAAACATGAACCGAATTTTTGCCGCTTGATTGACAATCTGCTCGGTTGCAAGCGTGACAAAATCCGAAAATTGCAATTCAAGAACCGGCTTCATACCGGTAAGCGCTGCACCAACAGCCGCACCGGCCATACCGAGTTCCGAGATGGGTGTATCAATTACACGTTCGGTTCCAAAGCGATGAACGAGATCACCTGTGACACCAAAAGCGCCGCCATAGACACCAATGTCTTCACCAAGTGTGAAAACCGTAGGGTCTGCTTCCATCGCTTGCGAAAGTGCCTCACGAATGGCTTCGGCATAAGTTAGCTCACGCATGATGGGGAAGACTTTCAGCGTAAACATCATCCGTCAAACGCGTAGGATCAGGCATGGGACTCTCGATGGCGAATGCGATGGCCGATTCAATTTCGGCCTCAACACCAGCATCAATGTCGTCGAACGCCTTCGCGTCTATGCGGCCTAAATCAAGCGCTTCGGCTTTGAATCGTTCAATCGGACATTGCGCACGCCAAGATTCAATTTCTTCCTTGGTGCGATAAAGATTGCGATCACTTTTGGAATGGCCGCGAATGCGATATGTCTTGCACTCAATCAATGTCGGCCCTTCACCGCGTCTTGCACGTTCAATCGCTTCAACAGCCGTAGCACGCGTGAGGGCAAGATCATTGCCATCAACCGTGATACCAGGCATGGCATAAGCCACAGCGCGTTTGGCGATATCAGGAACGGCGCTGGCGCGTGATATATCCATCGACATACCATATTTATTGTTTTCGCAGACAAAGACGACAGGCAATTTCCAAATCGAGGCCATATTTAGTGCCTCATGAAACGCCCCTTCGTTGGACGCGCCATCACCGAAAAAGCAAACGCACACTTGATGGCTCTTGCGCATCTTGGCAGAGAGGCCCGCCCCAACAGCGATCGGCAATCCCCCACCTACAATGCCATTGGCGCCAAGATTACCTGCTTCCACGTCAGCGATATGCATCGATCCACCGCGACCGCCACAATAGCCCGTTGATTTACCGAAAAACTCGGCGAACATGCGCGCCGGATCAGCGCCCTTGGCAATCGAATGGCCATGGCCACGATGTGTCGATGTGATCGTGTCATGCGGCTTAAGTGCACCAACAATACCGACCGCCACCGCCTCCTGCCCGATCGACAAATGCATGGTGCCGTGAATGAGACCGCGTGTGTAACTTTCCTCGGCACGTTCTTCGAAGCGGCGGATCAACCGCATCAACCGATAGGACTCACCGATTTCCTCATCAGACAGGATCGCAAATTCCGGCCGCTGGTTAGGCGTTCTGGAACTGGAAAATGAAACGGCGTGATCCTTAAGGCGGGTCGCACTGGTCATTGAGGGCCATCCTGACTTGAGCCGGCATCCATGTCCGAACTTTCCTAATCAGAGGAGCCATACTTTTGTTTTTCTTACAATACAAAAGTAATAATCCGCGACAAACTGTCCATTGTCGGGGTAGCGCATGGGGCCCAAATGCAGCAAAAAGGCCCCGGATCTGACGATGTCGGGACCCTATTGAGCTAAAATGAGGAGTTTTGCTAAGGTAGTTAGTTGGCCCCGATTTTTGCAACCAAAGCATGAGTCTCCGCTTTCGACAGCAGTCCCAAGCGCATATCGACAATCCAAGACTGGCCTGCCGGCACCGTCACGATATTGCCCTTGGCCTTTTCGGCCGTGTAGCCCTCGGGTTCTGCAGTGGCCGGAAAAGCCATGCCGATGGCATCCTGATCGCCTGTACGCGATATCCAGCGCACGCATTTGGATGCTTGCGCCGGTTGATAGCGCAGATAATTTGAAGATCCATCCAGATGCTTGAGGAGCGCGTGCGCAAATCCCTCCCGGTCTGTTTCCATATCGATGTAGAAGACAATCTCAGGATCAAACGCGAGTTCTGGTTTAAGGATATGATGCGGTGTTGGATCCTTGGCCAAAGCATCAATAAAATCACGATACCCGGGTTTGGGTGAAATATGAGCCGGGATTGACTGACGCACCCGCACGGTCTCCGGTGATTTTTTGGCCGTATAAATCAATTCGCCATGATCGCTCGGCCTAAAATTGGCATGCGCCAGATACATGAGCTCCATAGACGACTGCATGAGATTTTCGACGTTGAGGCGCGCATCGAAAACACTTTCATTCTCATGCAAAATATAGGTTGATGTCGCGCGATAATTGACCGTGAAGGCCACGGT
The DNA here is from genome assembly GCA_947455645.1 of Hyphomicrobiales bacterium. GTDB lineage: Bacteria > Pseudomonadota > Alphaproteobacteria > Rhizobiales > Beijerinckiaceae > CAIUPE01. The sequence continues at coordinate 8,653 of CANGPA010000033.1, forward strand.
GTGATGGTAAGATCCACCAAGCGTCAAAGTTCCTGCTTTTTCATTACAATCGATCCACGCTTTCTGAAACGGTGCGTTTGGCAATTCGCCATGCAAAGGATGCCGATCATGAGGGCCCGGCGCGCCCATGCCCGTCAAACCGCAGTGGATGAAAAAAGCGCCATAGGTTTCGAGATAATTGCGCGTATCGACTGGCTCATCAAACATCGATTTCATGGTCAGATCACGGCCATCAAAACCACATCGCCAAATCTGATGGCCTTTGAACGGTAAGATGATCATCTCGCCGCGCGCATTGCGCACGCGCAACGCGGCAATGCCGGTTGCATAACGGAATGTCGAAACATAAAAGGACCCCATATCGAGAAGGGTCTTTTCCTTCTCACCAAACATGGTCTCGTAAAGGTCCACTCGAACCGGCATGATTTCCCCCATAATCGAAGTCAATTTAAGAATCAGAATGAAGCCCTGACGCCAAAAAGGAAAGACGGCCTAGGGCAGAAAATCAAATTAATCGGAATATACAGCCGGAGGTCGTGTACGGAACGCCTAAACCGACGCTGCTCACGAAGGGAAACGCCATGCCGATCGAAAGACGCCCCGCGAGAACTGAAAACGCCCCTTGAGCTACGTTATTGAGGCACCACAGGAGAAGAGGAATCGATACCGTTTCTGCTGCGCTTTTCATGGAAATCCGTCACATTTTTCATGACCATGATTCGGCTGAACCATCGAAAAAACCCTGATTTTCTTATGATTCGCGATGCGTCACGACTAAGATACTAAGCGGATGATTTTAATAAAATTTCAGAAAACCCCATAAAATATGACAAAAACTGACGGGGAAAACTGGATTCACCCTCCGTGCTAACGCGAGGGAATGTATCGAAAGGTCATAATTTGCTGTACAAAAGCTCATCGCTCATCCGAAGCGATGATTCGAATAGGATAGTTAAAATGGCAGTAAAACCAGCAAAAAAAGCCGCCGCGAAGGCAGCACCGAAGGCCGCTGCAAAAGCAGCTCCAAAAGCGGCCCCAAAAGCAAAAGCCGTTAAGGCCGATGTGATCACCATCAAGCACATCGCGACCGGCGTTGCTGAAACGCACGGCCTGACAAAAAAGCAGGCTAATGAAATCTTCGAAGAATTTGTAACCGCCGTTGTGAAGGGCCTCAAAAAGGGCGCCCGCATCCGTCTGGCCGGCCTCGGCATTCTTCAGGTTCGCAAGCGCGCCGCCCGCATGGGCCGCAACCCTGCAACCGGTGAATCCATCAAGATCAAGGCCAGCAAGAAGGTGGCATTCCGTGTCGCCAAGGAACTGAAAGAAGCGATCTAATATAGACCGTTTCTGATCGAAATGATCTTTTGACAATGCAGAGCCCTGCGCCTGCATTGTCAAAATGATGTTCTACTTATTTTCTATATTAAACAATAAGCGCTATCACCGCTTTTACATTCATCCTTCAATAAATTTTATTATGTTCGAGCGGATCACCTATCGATCAATCCGCTAGCCCCTATTCTGCGCCGTACGCTCTCAAAAGCAATGCGATGATTTAGGTCTGTTTCAGCGTTGCTTGTTATTTCTATTTGACCATAACTTACAAAAACAAAAATAGCCCGCATATTTTGCGGGCTATTTGAGTTCAACAGATCAATTATTGATTTGAGTTGCTGTTTCCATGATCGCCATGATCGCTATAGTCCGGCAGGCCCTGATGTGCAGGATCGCAGGCATAGATGGTATTCCAATAAAAACTATCATAGGAACACATGGGCGTATTTGACTCACCCGGCGCGGCGCTGAGAGATCGCGTAATCTCAGGTTCCATAAAATTGCGTTGATATGTCCCCTGCCGCGGGACCGCCGTCGGGTCCGTTCTCAACCGATCCGAAAACGCATCGGCATGCGCCATTTGAATCAGTGAAAGAGAGCTCAATGAAACAAGGGCGAAAGTCTTTAGATGTTTGACGAAAGTCATTCGCGTATCCTTTCCTTTTGTCGGATGGATGCCTTCTTGGCTCCCTAAATCATGTTTCTTCTCTCCGATGGATCAGAAATAGTCCGCGTGATTGGACGTTTCGATACTTGCAACCCATTCGGTCTCAAGTGGGTTCCATCGGACTGATCAAGTGGAAATAGTCCTTGCGCGCATCAAACAACATTCGGTGTTGTACGAACGCAATTCACCCGATTACGACGCAACGCGCGGCAGCGCAGCTGGACGCATTCTGAAACTTTGAAAGTGGAAAATTCTAATCAAATTGCTTTTCGCGGGACGAGGACATGAGGGCTTAAATCGGCAATCCGCGTCACGCCCAATAGCCCCATGGTTCGTGTAATTTCCTGTCTGTAAAGATCAAGAACGTGACGAACACCCTCTTCACCGGCCGTGGATACGCCCCATAAATGCGGACGACCAATTAAACATGCGCGCGCGCCTAGCGCTAAGGCTTTGATCATATCAGATCCGCGCCGAAAACCGCCATCCACCATGACCGGAATCTTTTGATCGGTCGCGTCAATCATGGCCGGCAATGCATCGATTGCAGCGATTGCGCCATCCAATTGTCGTCCGCCATGATTTGAAACAATAATACCATCAACGCCGCGTTTTATGGCCTCGCGCGCATCATCGGGATGCAACAATCCCTTGATGATTAAAGGACCTCTCCATGTTTTGCGGAGCATATCCACATCATTCCAATTCATGGCAGGATCAAGCAGCGACTGCATCCGCCCGGCGAGCGCTTTGATATCGGAGGCTTGCCCTTCACGAATATAATTTCCGAATGTGATGCGCGGCAATTCCGGGATCATCCGACGCAACCATGCACTTTTTCCCGCCATAGCGATAACATCCTTAATTCCAAAGCGGGGCGGAATAGAAAATCCATTCACAAGATCACGTTCGCGACGACCAAGATATTGATTATCAACCGTCAAGATCAGCGCATGGTAACCGGCAGCCTGTGCACGCTCGGTCAATTCTATGGTGAAAGACCGGTCCTTATAAATGAAGACCTGCATCCAACGCGGACCGATTTCAGGACTATTCAAATCTTCTAGACGACAGACAGATCCATGACTGAGGCAATAAATCGTTCCCGCATGTTTGGCCGCGCGCGCTGTGGCGCGCTCACCATCGGGCCAAAACAAGCCCGCCAAACCTGTCGGACCAATGATCACTGGCAAGGATAAATGTGTGCCGAAAAGCTCAATCGAGAGATCGATATGCTCCGCGCCGCGCAAGGGTTGCGGACGAAATTGGTAGTCTGCAAAAGCATCCTCATTGCGACGCAAGGTCCGCTCATCTTCTGCGCCTCCATCGGCGAAATCGAAGACCGGCTTTGGAAGCGTTCGTTCGGCAAGCTGCCGCATCTGGGCAATATTAAAGCCCTTGCGCTTCCAATCAGAACCCATGAACGCTCCTCGATGTTTTTTTATTCGCGAAAGCCTGTCGGCAAAGGCATCATAAAATGCTATGATCATGTCGTTTGATCAAGGAAGCATTCGGTATGATTGAAGACCCTCCCGTTATTCTGCGCAAGGCTAAAGTGCGCAGGCCAACTCAGAAGCAACTAAAGGCCTTTGATGCCATTCCCACCGGCTTTATTGCTGACGCAATGGGCGGCCGTGGCGCGATGCGGCATCAGATCAAAGCTGTCATTCCGAACCAATCCCGCATTTGTGGTGTAGCGCTTCCGGTGGCGTGTGGTCCGGCGGATAATCTGGCGGCGATGATGGCGCTGCCGCATGTAAAAAAGGGCGATGTGATCGTCGCATCGACCGATGAGTTCATGGCAACAGCCGTTACGGGCGACCTCCTTTTGGGCATGCTCCGCAACCTTGGTGCCGTTGGCTTTGTAACCGATGGGGCTGTGCGCGATTTGATCGGTATCGAGGAGATGGGCTTACCCTGTTTTGCAGCCGGCGTGACGCCAAACAGTCCCGTTCGAAACGGGCCGGGCACAATCAACTTGCCGATTATTTGTGGCGGTGTTGCTGTTGAAGCGGGCGATATCATCGTTGCGGATCTTGACGGCGTCGTCGTTATCCCTTTTGACCAGATCAATGAAACGATTCACCGGCTTGAAGCGGTGAAAGCGGCAGAAGCCAATTTGTTGCCGAAAGTCAAAAACGGTTTGGGAATTCCCGATTTCGTCCGCGCGCTCGAAAAGAAGATAAAAGTCGAACTCGTGAAGTAAGACTATGGGGCGCCTTTGCTTTTTTCATATTTAATAGGATCGATTATTAGGCCTATTTACTGCGAAAATGGTTCAGTTGCGGCCTTTGCTTCCAAAGCGACATAATCGGCTTCGGTACGATCGCGGGCGACCATTGCCCTAAATTCGACCCCCTTGAGCAACATCACCAAGGCTTCATTAAAGGGCGTTGGGATGGCGTGCTTACGGCCCTCTTCAACGATTTTCATATTGAGTGAATCAATTTCAGTCCGTTTGCCGGCTTCGATCGCCTGCAACATTGATGGTCGACTATATTTAAGAAATGTGTGTTTTTTGACGGTCGCGCGAATATCAGGGTCCGTTAACCGGATCCCGCACGCATCAATCACGTTCAGAATCTCATCAATGATACCATCCTGAAACGCATTGGTAGCGGGAACGCGCGCAAGCTCTCCCAGCCTCAATCCAGTCACAGCACAAAGCGCGTTGATCGAGCAATTCAATGCAAATTTCGTCCATACGAGGGAGAGAATGTCAGGCCGAATATCGACATCAAAACCGGCTTGCCGCAAGGCTTGCGCTAAGACGGTAACCCGATCACTGGCTTTGCCATCAAGCTCGCCAATAGACGTCATGCCCCGATGTGTGAAGCGTGCATCACCAAGTCCGGCCGTTGCGGCGGAACACATACTTGAGCCCGCAACAACCCGCTGTGCCCCAAGGACTTCCACCAGTGTCTCGATATTGCCGATGCCATTTTGCAAGGTGATGGCGAACCCCGTGGATGACATCATTGAACCTGCGAGTTCGGCGGCTTGGCGCGTATTGTTCGTGTCGGTCCAAATCATCACAAGGTCAACATCACGAATGTCGTTGGGGTTTGACGTGACCTTGATCTTGATCGTCTTTGGTCCACATACGCCGTCTAATTTCAGGCCATGATGCGTAATGCGTTCAACCAAATCTTGCCGCACGTCGAAAAGGCACACGTCATAGCCGGCAAGAGCAAGCAGCCCCCCATAGGTTGAACCCATTGCGCCCGCACCAATAATACCAATACGCATCTCAGACCTCACGCTGCAGGACGCAAGGATTTGCCGAGCGTTGAACGCGGATCCTTGTGCATTTTGCCATCTTTCATAATCATCATAAATCGAGAAGGGCCAACAAGAACAGATTGGTCCTTCAGAGGATCACCATCGACCAACAACAGATCAGCAAGTGCGCCCGTGCGAATGACGCCGAGCTCCCCTTTCAATCCCATCAGGTCACCACCAACGGCCGTCGCACATTTCAGCGCTTCGGCCGGCGTATAACCGAAAAACTTAACGAAGTGCCCGATGTCACGCGCGTTCTGCCCCATCGGTGTTATGGTGAACCCGTAATCACCCCCCACAACGACACGCATCCCGCGTTTACGCATCTGCTCGTAAGTCGCGATTGTGAATTCAAGCTTGCGCGGTAGGCCCATTTTTTCGGCGACCTCACGCGTCAATCCGACGACATCGCCTTCAAAGACTGAATTATGCACGAGACCAAAGGCCGGTCCGACAATCACGCGATGTTTGGCGGCTTCGAGCATGTCGAGCGCTTCTTCATCAGCGAAATCACAATGATAGATGCAGTCGACGCCGGCACGCACCGCACGTTTGACCGATTCAGCCGCGCGACTATGACAGGCCACTTTTTTTCCGAAGTCGTGAGCCACTTCAACGCCCACGCGCAACTCTTCTTCACGCATGGATACGATCTCGGCACGCGCATGGCCGACAAATTCATCGCCCGACACGTTGAATTTTATATTATCAACATTCTCGCGACAGCAGAGCCTCACGGCGCGAATGATTTCATCAACGCCATCAGCAATCATGCCAAAACTTTCGGCATGCATATGTTGCTTGCGTTCATCGCCCAGACCACCGGTGGTGGTAATTTCCGGACCCGCCGCCTTGTAGCGCGGACCTGCCAAATAGCCGGCCTCAATTTCGCTTTTTACCACAACGTCGAGCCGCATTTTTGAAGAGGCCGCAGAATAGGCGCTGGTAAAACCGTGATCGAGAAGAAAGGTCGCCGCACGACACGTCATCAGCAAATGCTCTTCCGGTGGTATTTCACCCAGATCCTGATTGCGTGAAGGGTTGACGAAAGACAGATGGCAATGACCTTCGACCATACCCGGCATTAGAAAATGCCCCTGTCCGTCAATCACCTCTGCTGCACGATTGCGTGCAATCTGTCCGGGCGCGCAGGCCACCTCGGCGATCCGGTTGCCCTCGATCAGGACTTCGCCCGGATAGGCCTCATCATTAATCGCATCCCAAATACGAACATTAGAAAACAATACGGACGTCATAAACCCCTCCCCTTTTGTCACCGGGCAACAATCCCGTCAGCAAGGTTTAGAGTGTCGTGATCCGAATGAGATCAACGCATGCCGTATCAGGATGTTACTTTATCTCCACGCCCATAAACGAGCAGCATGGCAATAATCACCGACCCGTAGATAATCTGCCGACCCGCTTCCGGCATTTCCATGATCGACAAGACGCTGTTTAACAACACGATCAATATCACGCCTACGACCGTGCCCAGATAACGCCCACGACCACCAAGTATATTCGTTCCGCCGATCACAACTGCCGCGATCGCGGGCAACACATAGGCATCACCCATGCCTTGATAGGCCTTGGTCGAATATCCCGCCAAGAGAAGACCCGCAAAGCTCGACAGCGTGCTGCAGAGAATAAATGCAATGAACAAGACGCGTTTGGTCGGAACACCCGACAGATAGGCAGCCGCCTCTTTATTGCCGATTGCATAGATCGCGCGGCCGAAGGCGGTCTTCTTTAGCAAAATCGCAATGGCGATCGAAATGGCGATCCAGACGAAAATCGCGTGCGGAATGCCAAAGGTCCGTTCTGCTGCCAAAAATCGCATCAACTCTGTTGCTTTGGTCTGCGGAGCGAAGCCACCGGTTTGCGCCACCATCAAACCGCGCATCACCGCGTTGACGCCCAGCGTGAAGATCATCGATGGTATACGCAACACCGCTACGCCAAAGCCGTTGACGAGACCAACGAGAATGCCGACGAGAAGCGCAACAGGCAAAGCCCAAGGGCCACCCACAGCGGTTGCCATCATGGCACCCGCAGCCAATGTCCAAGGAACAGACAAATCAATCTGCGAAATCAAAATGACCAACATCATTCCCGCAGCGACAATGCCCAGGAATGAGCCAATTTGAAGTTGTTGAATCAAATAGCCAGGCGACAAAAGCGGAGCGCTGCCAAACCGCGACAAGGTATAAACCGTGCCTGCAATCAAAATGACAATGATAAACAGCGCAGCAATCGCAATGGGCTTGTCATCACGCGACAGTCGAGAAAAAGACAAAGGCGATTGTGTCACCGGAACAACTCCAGTTGGTTCTTAACCCGCAAAATGCTGAGCGCACCAAGGCTAACGGCTGCCAGAAGAACAAGTCCTTCAAACAAGGGCTGCAGCAAAGGCGCGATATCAAACACGCGAAAATTAAATGAGATGACTTTCAGAATGAGCGTTCCAAAAATCGAGCCGATGGCACCGCCAGTGCCACCAAGAAGCGATGTTCCGCCGATCACAACAGATGCGATTGAGCTCAACGTGTAACCGCCTGCCATGGGAATATCGGCATTCCCAGATGACGTTTGGATTGCCATAAAGATCCCACCAATGCCTGCAAAAAGGCCAGCCAATGTGAATGCTGCCAATTTACCACGCTGGATGTTGAGACCCGACATAAAGGCCGCACCTTCGGACGAGCCAATGGCGTAAACCGTACGCCCCGTAACCGAACGGCGGAAGGGAACCCAAATGATCAAGGCAACCAAAATCAACAAAACCAAGGCGGACGGAATGCCGGCAATGGGTTGGAACCAAGCGGCCTTGCCGTCATCAAAGATACCAACCGTTTCGGCAAAATCCGCGAGCGCATTTGTCATAGCCCAATTGACGTCTTCATTGATTTTGCCCCCGGGAATGGGGCGCAGAAAGAGCGCCAAGCCCATATAGATCGCGCCGGTTGCTAAAGTGGCAATGATCGGCTGGATGCGGCCATAGACGACAATAATGCCGTTGAAGAGACCAGCAAGCGTGCCTGCTGCAAGGCACAGCAAGATTCCCCAGAAGAGGCTCCAGCCCGTTCCTTCTAGAACATGGCTGGCGAGACAATCGACCAGCGTCATAACCGCTCCGACGGACAGATCAAGTCCGCCCATCAAGACAGGCACAGTTTGCGCCATAGCCAATGTCGCGAGGGCAAACACTTCGTTTGAATTTTGAATCAAGACCTGAGACGAAAAACCCTTCGGATGCGCCATGTGATACAAAAAATAAACGACACTAAAAAGCGCAACGATCACCGCAAAACCGGTATTTTGTCGAAACCAAATCGAAAAGCCCGATGAATTCTTATGCTCCATGATGGCCTCCCGCGCCGCTTGAGTCAGCGATATTCAATGACGCCGCGATGATGTTCTTTTCTGTGATACGTTCGCCTTCAAGTTGGCTTACAACGCGGCCATCATAAAGAATGGCAACACGATCACACGAGCCAATCAATTCATCATAATCGGTTGAATAGAAGAGAATGGCTGCGCCTTCATCCGCCAATTCACGCAATAGACGATAAATTTCCTGTTTCGTCCCCACATCAATTCCACGTGTGGGATCATTAAGAAGAATAACACTCGGCTTGGTCATCAACCATTTTGCAATTACGACCTTCTGCTGGTTACCACCCGAGAGCGTTGAGACCGCATCATCCGGCGAACCTATTTTAATCCTTAACCGCGCAATCGCCGATTTAACGGCCTCTGAAACTTTTCCGTCATCTACGAAAATTCCAGATGATAGATCATCAAGCGACGCGATCACCAAATTATCAGCGATGGACATCGGCAACATCAGACCCTCGGTTTTGCGGTCTTCCGGGACCAGTGCAATGCCCGCTTTTGCCGATTTTGCTTGTTGCGGTGATGTCAAAGATTGAGGCTCACCATCAATCAATACTTCACCTTCAACCCGCTTCAAAACTCCGAAGAGAGACAAAAGCAATTCCTTCTGCCCCTGACCATCGAGTCCGCCGAGACCAACAATCTCGCCACGCCCTACAGAAAGAGACACATTGTCGAGCCTATTTTCCCAAGAAAGATTACGGATTTCCAACAAAGGCTTCACAGTGCGTGCCGCCGGCTTAGGCGGGAAATGGGCTGAAATCTCGCGACCAATCATCAATTGGACGATCTCATCATTCGAGCGCGCGCCCTTTGCAAAGGTCTCGATATGACGACCATTGCGGAACACCGATGCGTTATCGGCGAGTGCCTCGATTTCATGCATCCGATGGGAGATATAGAGGATCGCAACACCCTCCGCCTTCAAGCGGGCGAGCATCGCATAGACTTTCTCAACATCGCTGCTGGTCAATGCGGATGTTGCTTCATCCAGAATGAGAACCTTAGGACGTTTGCCAAGAGCCTTGGCAATCTCAATCATCTGACGTCGTGATAAAGGCAAATCGCGAATCCGAAGGCGCGGGTCAACATCCTCGCAGCCAATTCCGGCAAGCAATTCTTCTGCGCGACGATATTGTGCCGCCTGATCAATTAATCCGTATTTGCGCGGCGGATTGGCAATAGAAACATTATCCGCGACCGTCAGGTCGGGCATCAAGGATAATTCCTGAAATATACAAACGATACCAGCATCATTAGCTGCCGAAGGGGATCGGAAATTAACCGCCTGACCCTCGAGGGTCATAATACCCTGATCCGGCTTTACAACGCCCGAGATAATTTTAATCAGCGTGGATTTACCGGCACCGTTTTCACCCAAAACAGCGTGAACTTTTCCGCGTTCACAACTGAAATTGACGTCCTGAAGCGCATGTACGCCTCCGTAGCGTTTTGAAATGCCCGACATCACGAGGAAGTCGCCAGAATGAGGCTGTGACATAAATTAAACCGCGCTCGACAAATTCAACGTGAAAAGGGA
>CANGPA010000034.1 GCA_947455645.1 Hyphomicrobiales bacterium
ATGATCTGTGGCTTGATAAATATAATCAATTCAGTTCGGTTGAGTGTTGAACTGTTTGTCGCGAACAAATCTCCGAGAAGGGTCAATCGCTCTAACAAGGGAATTCCTTCACGATCGGCCTGATCACGATCACTGATCAAGCCCGCCAAGAGAACCGTTTGCCCCGAGTTTACGGCAATAGAACTGCGGACGCGGCGTTGCGCGATGGTCGGGGTGAGATTTGCCGCCGTACCCGGATTGGTAACATTGCTGATTTCCTGATCAACATTCAACGTCACCGATCCGTTAGCGGCGACACGCGGAAGAACGCGAAGGATAACCCCGGTATTACGATAGTCGATATTGTTAGCGACCGGAAAACCGCCATTATTTCCGCCATTCACAAGGGTTGCTTGTGTCGTTGACACGGGAACTTGATCACCAACTTGCAAGGACGCGGTTTGATTATCGAGAACAACCAGCGATGGTGTCGACAACACCTTCACGTTTGTCTTACTGGCAAGGGCGGTAAGAATTGCGTTGGGATCGGCTTCCGAGCCTAATAACGCATTAAATCCCGGTAAGGCTTTTAGAATGGGCGTTGTGTTTCGCGTACCGCTGGCCGCTTGACCGCTTGAAAGATTGAGCGACCCGATATTGTTTTTAAGATAATACTGCACGCCATATTGCAGAGAATTGTTAAGTGACACTTCAGCAATGGTTGCTTGAATAGCGACCTGCAATCGCGGGCGATCGATTTGATCGATCACCTTGTAAATCATTGATGCTGTTTCTTGATCGGCAAAAATCAGGAGTGAATTGGTTGTATTGTCAGCGGTAATATGCGCGCGTGCGCCGCGGTCACGCGACGCTCCCCCAGCACCATTTGACGAAGGCGCTCCATTCGTCCCTGCACTCGAAGTCGATGCGTTGAATTGGTCAGCGGGTAGAATTTTTTGGGCCGCGCCGAAAAATGGCGACGCTTTTGTATTTGGCTGATCGCCGGTTGCTCCGTTTTGCGTTCCCATTCCACCTGTTGAATTCGAGCTCGACGTCTCATCAGCCGAGGCGGTTCCCGCAAGATCATTTTTGGTGGTGTCAACCGAATAGCCTGATCCGGACAAGCCAAAAGCGTCGTTCAATATCTGCGCCAATTGTTTTGCGTCGCCATATTTCACGCGATAGACACGTGCTGCTGTTGACGAACTATCGGCCTTGTCGAGACGGTTAATCCATGTCGCGGCGCGGTTTAAGAGTTCGGATTTTTTGGAAATGACGAGAATGCCATTCAGTCGCGCAATTGATTGAAATTGTATCAATCCGGCATTGCTGCCGCCCTCTCCATTATCGAATATTTTCGTCAATTCGGAGATCAACGCTTCGGGCGTCGAATTCATCAATGAATAAACACCAACCGCTTGCCCCTTCATCCAGTCCTGATCGAATGCAAGCGCGGTTTCGACGGCGGACTGACGTTCTGTGCCGGTTCCTTTGATGATCAACATATTACGAGCTGGAATTGGCCGGATCATGCCCGGTTGTGTCGAAAACCCTTCAAGGAGTTTTTGAATCGTATCGACGGATACAAAAGCCAGAGGCAGGATGGTTACACCATAACCCGGTTGGTCCGACCCGACCGTCGTTAGTGCACTTTGTCCCGCCGCTTCACTCATCGGAATTATACGGTATCCGTCTTGATCTTTGACGAGTGCAGCACCAACGCTTTGCAACGCCGCTTCAAATGAAGCGATCAGTGATTTACGCGGCACTGGACGAGCCGAAGCTAAAGTGACGTTTCCTTGAACGCGGGAATCCACCATATAGGGCGCGCCCAAAATATCACCTAAAATCGAACGGGCTGCTGTTTCAATCGGCACAGCCTGCAGATCAAGATCAAATCGCGCATCATCGCTGTTGGTTGATGGAGTTGGTAAAGATTTTTCTGTGCTTGTGTCATCTGCAGCATATGTCTCGGCATGCAAGCGCACACCTTCGCTCGGACTAACCGTTGTGGTCGCCGCGGATGATTTATTGGCCTTCAGATTGATACGATCGACGGCGTCATAAACGCTATTCGAAGAGGGCGTATCGCGGTCGAAAAGCGTGCCACACCCCTGCAATGCCAATAGGCAGACGAACATTGACAGAAGCGGGGGATGTCTCATGGAGGTTACGCACTACTTCTGCCAAACGGACACAACGCGCCGAGACTTCTCAGACCGAGAAGGAACTTAGCTAACCCAACCCACGCAAGCAATGCGTTCGAAATTTTATCAAAAGCTTTATGTGCCGGATACGAGCACGAGGGGATTTTTCGCCTAAACAGAACCCGAAGCGTCGGCCTGGCACGCTAGTCTTCGCCGCCTTCGCCCATATTTGCGCCTGGATAGAGCGGCAGATTTCTAAGGCGCGTTCCGGTCAAATTAGCAATTGCATTGGCGAGCGCGGGTGCCACGACGGGCACGGGTGTTTCGCCGACACCACCAGGTGAAGCCGAACTTTGAATAATCGTCGATTTCACGACGGGCATTTCAGCCATTCTCAACAAACGGTAATTATCAAAGTTACGGACCTGTGCCATGCCGTTGACAAAAGTAACTTGCCCCCACAAAGCTGCCGATAAGCCGTGAACCAATCCGCCTTGCAATTGCGCTTCGACGGCGTCGGGGTTGATCACCTGCCCACAATCAAGCGCATAAAAGGCACGGGTTACGCGGATCGCGGCGGCTGTTCCCGTTACATGCAGAACGAGCGCGATATAACTTCCGAAGCCTTTCAGAAAAGCGAGCCCCTTGCCTGTGCCCGCAGGAAGGCTCGCGGTTGAATAACCGCTCAACTGATCAACGGCATCAATGACGGCGAGCGCGCGTGCATCATTAGCCAAGGCGGACCGCCGAAGCTGAAGAGGGTTTACACCGCTTGCGCGCGCGACTTCATCAACAGCGCTTTCGATTGCAAATGTGTTGTAGGATTCTCCCACCGAGCGCCAATAGCCCAAGGGAATATCTGTCGGTAGCGGCACATATTCGATGAGACGATTTTGGATATCATAAGGCAGTGCGGTTGCGCCGGCCACCGCGCCTGTATCTTCCGGATTATTGCCCGGTGCTGTGTTTCTCTGAATGTTGATCGATGGCGACACATTCCGATAAACAAGCCCCTTCATCGTTCCCGTATTATCGCATCCAAGTTGAACGCGTATGGCAGCGTTAGGCCTATATTTGTCATTCTGAAAATCTTGCGTCCTCGACCAGGTCAATTTGACGGGCTTACCGATGGCTTTAGAAACTTTCACCGCTTGAATGACAAAATCAGTTTCAATCTTGCGTCCAAGCCCCCCACCAAGAAAGGTCGTGTGAACTGAGATGGCACTTGCAGCCAATCCGGTAACGGCCGCAATCGTCGGAATAAGAAATTGCTGCCCTTGTGTCGGCACCCACGCCTCACAGGAATTTGACGTCACACTCACCGTACAATTCAACACTTCCATGCAAGCATGCGCGAGAAAAGGAAGATTATAGGTTGAATCGATCTTGAAGGACGCGCCTGAAACCGCTTGTGCCTGATTGGCTCCAATGTTTTCGTAAACATGCGTGGTTGCATTAGGTGAAGCCACGAGAGACTTTGCAGCGGCGCTTAATGCTGCTGTGTCACGAGATGTCAGATTCGCCGGCAAAGTCCATCTGATTTGGGATGCATTGGCGCTGGCGGCACGCATAGCCGACCATGTATCATTAGCAACAAATGCAACCGCATTTCCTAAATTGATGACATTGGTTGCGCCAACGGCAGATGTTGGCGCAGATGCTACAGTCCCCCCGTTTGTCGGGCAATGAAGCACGGCGGCATAGGCCATTCCCGGAACACGCACATCGAGTCCGAACATCGCCGAACCGTTCGTTTTCGCGGGCACATCGAGACGCGGAACACGTCGCCCAATCAGTTGAAATGATGATGTAAGAGTTACACTGTTCGCGTCCGGCGGCGTCAATGTTGCAGCTGTGGCGGCTAGTTCGGAAAAATTATGCGTCGCGTTGGTCGTGGTGTTGATGACGCGACCGCCTGTCGTCAAACTCCATGTTCCGCCATATAATTGTGTTGCTGCGGCTAACAACATGTCACGTGCAACGGCAGCTGCCTTGCGCAGCGGCAAGTACCAGCCGCGCATACTTGTGCTACCACCCGTCAATTGCGCGCGAAAGAGTGGATTGGCAAAAGGATTGGATGAAAGCGAACTGGCATCTGCCTGGACCGCAACAACTTGCGACCAGTTGAGTTTCAATTCTTCGGCAACCACCTGCGCAAGGCCGGTCAGAATGCCCTGCCCCATTTCAGTCGCCCCGATCGCGATGGTGACATTGTTCAACGCGTCGATTTTCAAATAGGCACCAAGCGCTGCCGTTGTTGTACCAGCTGCAATAGCCTCACGCGTTGACAGTCCAACGGTAAACGGAATGGTCAGCGCAGTACCGATCATCTTCGAGACATCGCGTCGCGTAAAATTTTGCGACTGATTTGTGGTTGTCATGATCTGATCGCCTTGCTCGACTTGGTTTAATGTCAAAGAGTGCTTACGGCTGCGAGAACACGTTGATAGGTGCCACACACACAAAGATTATTGATGGAGCCTGCAATCGCTGCCCCATGTTTGCCCGCTTTGAGTGCCGCCGTTGCGGCAATGATCATGCCGGACTGACAAAATCCGCATTGCGGAACTTGATTAGCGATCCATGCCGCCTGGACCAGTTTGCCCTGCGGATCGGATGCTATGCCTTCGATGGTGATGATCTTTCGGCCAACAGCTTCACTTACCGACATATCGCAAGCCTTTTGGGCTTGGCCATCCACCAAGATCATGCACGCACCGCAAACCTCAATGCCGCATCCATATTTCGTACCGGTAAGGCCCAGGAGATCCCGCAAAACCCACAATAAAGGCATATCGGGGCTTGACGGCGAGAAGGTTCGCGTCACTCCATTGATGTTAAGGCCGATGGAACTGGTTTGGGCCTTCGTCGGGGCTTTGTTGATGCGGGTCGCCGACGCGTTTTCCGCTTGAAGATTTCCCATCACACCAGCTCCCCACACACCACACATTACTAAAATACAGATCTTACGTGTTTTTACTGTGGTAAATTTTACCACACGTCAAGAGTAAGGCGACATAAGCCAACGCATTTTCTCTTATCCTTTAGGCGGATCGACGTCGCTTCCAAGCGATGGCTACCGGCGTTCCACATCAGCGGGAACGCCCTAACAGACTGATGAATTGGATCTTTTAGTCCTTTTCAGACTTATCGCCGCCTTTGTCACCGCCACCTTTATTTCCGCCATTGCCACTCTTTCCGGCGGCTCCGGCCTCTCCCTCGGAACCTTGTGAGTCGGCGCTGGGATTCGATTCGGTCGTATCAGTTTCCGACGTTGCAGAAGACGGCTCGGACGGTGAAGCGCTCTGAGCAGCGCCGGACCGTTTCTTCGAAGCGTTTTCCAATATTGTCTGTTTAACTGATGCGCCGCTGCGACGATCATCAAAGGGAGCGGGCGCGATTCGCGTCACAAGCATTTGGCCGTTGTGATTGACGCCCTCAAGCACGCGTCGCGTTTGCGAAGAAGGCAGTGCCGCCATCATATTGTTTTTCAGAACAAGTTTTTCACCAAACAGCGTGAGCGTTGGCCGATCCTGACCAGCGACCATAGCTGGCAAATAGGTTTCGACCACGAGCGTTTTCGTGTTGCTCAAAATTGCGGTCAAAGGAACTTGGCGGAGAGATTGAATCTGTGGCCGCCCCGCTATCATTGAGCCCGACAAAACAAGCGACGATCCGGCAGGAGATGGTTGTGAGTTGAGATGAAGCGCCGCGAATGCTTTTTCAATCTGCGTTGCATCGCCACGAACGAGAAAATGACCTTCGCGCATTTTTTCAATTCTCGAGGCGACAATCACACCGCTTTGGGCACGAAGACCGCTCACCGCAATCCACTCATTTTTGGAAATCGTCTCGTGATCAATGCGGCTATTGAAATCAATTGTCTGCCCGAGAACGAAGCCGAGGCCCGTTACTGGATCAATCGATTCTAAGGGTCCGATGACCGCATGCAACACATCAACGGACTGAATCTGTTCATGCGACGCCGTTACGACTGATCTCGCAGCGATCACTTGGCCGATTTTCAAATCAGAAATCTGCGCTCGCACACCATCGATTTTCACAATGATTGCATCACTCACATCAATCTCAAACCCATTGATGATGATGCTGCCAAAATCGGAAATCGTCCCAAAATAGCCTGTTCCGGTAAGCCCTTGATCTTCGCCACTAAATATCGCGCCGGTGCCTCCAATGCCCTGATCCTTCGGCGCGGTATCGAAGGCTGCAAGACCCAAGGCCAAAAGAATGGCGAGCGGTATAAACAACCGCCGTCCTCCGAATAGGGCAAAGCGCGAACTCTTGTTACTCATTCAAACGCACGCCTTATTTTTTCTCACGAAACACATACACGCCCAAACTAAAACGCCACGACGTCTCTTTGACTGGAAGTTCGATAGCTTTGTCGGCCGCTTGACGTGCCGCAGCATTGACCTCTTTCAAAATTGTCATCGCCGCGGCATTGGATCGCTCGACAAGAATTTGAGACGATGCTTCATCCAAACCGTCATAATGAACGGCTCTTTCGAAAAATGGCTCGTTCTGATCAATCGAGATGTTTGAAACAGCGGCCTGAATATGATCACGAAGATTGCGGCCAAAGTAATAGAGCTTTTCTTCTTCGTCGCCTTTGGGGCCGTAAACATCGACGAGCAAATGGATCAAACCATCCTGCCGAAGTTCAACGATCCCGCGGTCTAACCAATCATCCAAAATAGCACGCGGACGGACGTCTTTCGTCACGCGTTCGACCAACTCATCAAAGCCAAGCCCGTGCTCACGCGATCCCGTCCGCAGGAGCGGTCTGGGTACGCCGCCAGGCGCCAAGAAATCAGGGTCGGTCAGCCATTGCGAAATCAACAGGCTTGAAACAGAGGCGGAGCGGGGAATGGGCACATCTTGCGCGCGCTCCTCTCTAAGACGTTTGACCTCCTTGCGATGAACGCCTGTGATGACCGATAGACGACTATCCGTTTGGCTCTTGTCAGCCAAAGCGAATTCCTGATCAGCCACTTGGACATACAACGCCTTCAGGAGCTCGCTAAAGGCGGGGAAAGACACGCCACGGCGAATGGCCAATCGAATGATCGGGCGCAACACAATCGCCAATTGCTTCAGCACGGCTTCTGTATTGATGGGGTCTTTTGACATCACACTCCGGCAAACTCTGAAGTTCCGTGGGAATTTTATCCACGCTCAAAGGGCAGTTCTTTACGGATTTTCGGAAATGTCAATCAGGCAGAAGAAAATGGACGCCTCGGCGCCATTTCAGACATGATGCCCAGCTTGGAGCGGGTCACCGCAGCGCTTTTAAGACAATGTGGTTGGAACCATGCCTCGACGAGGAGAGATCAAAAAAGCGCGCGGGACCGCACCATCTGTGCAAATGCCTGCAACGCCAAGAGCGTCAAGGGTTACCCTAGCGGTCCTGTGTCTAACCGTGGCTGCCCCCGTGCAATAGCCAATCTACCGCTTCCGGCGGGAGTTTTTCCCGCAATTTCTTCTCGAACAATGCAAGATCTTCGGAGCGGAATATTCCTTTCCAGCGCCCAATCTCGCCTTTGTTAAACAAACGATTTGCACCGTCCTGAAAATCCTTCGAATTGTTAGGAAGATAGACGGCACCCTGCTGACTCATGCTGGCAAAACTCGCCGCATCGGCCAATGTTTTTAATCGTTCTTTTGGAACCTGAATCTCGAGGAAATCGGCAACCCGCTCCATCTCGTGAACAAGATTTGCGAGAAGATCCGCATAATGCACGAAGAGCAGATTCTTCTGATGACGGTTCCGCCAGTAACTCAGTTCGAAATCAAAATAAGATAGGAACGGTTTGCCGTCCTGCTCACCCGGCAAAGCCGGCTTCGTCAACCAGTCATGAAAAAAATCAGCAGGGTCCGTCTGAATTTGAGGATAGGGCGACCCAATCATCTCGTCAGCGAGGCCAATCGCATTCATTCTTTCAAGAACATGCGGCAAAAATCCCGTGCTGTGATTATGATAGGACAGACAGACATCCCGACCATCGCGGCAGACATGAATGTATTTCAGCTTTTTATCGAACGGAATTCCATCATGCGGCAAATGACTTTTTACCGCTCTCCGACCGGAACGCGTTTTGAAACTTGTTGAAAGATCCTCAATGGACATGCCCATGCGGAATTCCCACCATGGGAATGTCGTATCAAGCGGAATTGCATCCGTCTTGTCATAGAATAAGA
This sequence comes from Hyphomicrobiales bacterium, assembly GCA_947455645.1. Taxonomy (GTDB): domain Bacteria; phylum Pseudomonadota; class Alphaproteobacteria; order Rhizobiales; family Beijerinckiaceae; genus CAIUPE01. The sequence goes on from CANGPA010000034.1 coordinate 8,346, forward strand.
GCCCTAGAATACGGAGCATCCATGTTGTACCACTCTTCGGATACGTACACACGACAACGTCACCTGCTCGCGCTTCGAAATGTGTCCAGCGGTCGCCGTCAATCAACCATGTCCGATAAAGCTTGAAGGGTTGCTGTTCTCTTGTACGAACGATCATCTGACCATATTCCCGTTCATTGTAGCTTACAAAGAACCTTGCAGTTCTGATCTGTTATAATTCGTGGATTGCGAAGAGTTTCATAGAGCTGGTCAATACCAACAACCACTGATGTCACGACATCTTCAAGCGGCAAGTGTCGTGTCATGGCCAGATTGAGAAGGGTTTCGAAATGCCCTCCCAAATGACCGCGCGAACCCACAATGCTGATATTATTAGTCAACAAATGATCCACCGCATCAATCGTGAGTGCACCACCGGTTCTTGCAAGAAGGCAGACCCTACCGGCAGCCTTAATTCTGTGAAAACAATTGCCCAACATATCAAGCGCGCCTGATGCCTCGACGACAACATCAAAGTGTGAGCCATCTTGAAGAAACTCTTCCGGCGAACACACAGAGTCACACCATCGTTGCGCATTTTGGCGGCGGAATTCTATCGGTTCGACCACGGTAACACTGGCTGCACCGAAAATCATTTTGCTCAACATGGCGGTGAAAATGCCGATTGGTCCACCGCCAAAAATGACAACATGATCACCGGCTTTGATTTGCGCATTCTTACAGGCGAGCAACGCAACCGATGCCGGTTCAAGACACGCGCCTATTTTAAGCAGGCGCTCATCATTGGCAGCATTGGGAATTTTCAACGCCAACCGAGCTGGAACATCGGCACGATTGGCAAATACGCCGTCAATCTCCATGCCAAGCAACTGGGAATGTTCACATTGGTTTGGTTGACCCTTGCGACAGGTTGAACAGCAGCCGCATGCTACGATCGATTCCAGAGAGACGACATCTCCTACAGCAAAGCCCTCCACGCCGTCACCAATCGCAGAAATCCGGCCGACACCTTCATGACCGATGATTCGTCCTTCAGGCGGAATCAAAGCTGGTGCGGAGGACTTGACATAGCCGGTCTGTTCGTCGGTTGAAATCAAGTGCACATCGGTCCCGCAGATTCCGACGTAAAGCATCTCAAGGCGGAGCATACCCGCACGCAGAGCCTTCTGGGTAACAGGGACAACAGCCAGCTCGGGATGCTGATAGCGTTGATGTGTGCCGGGGAACTTTACGCCTAACATTGGCTGCGCAACAGCCTTCAACGAGATTGCACAGGACGCTTTCATTAGAGTTCCATTCGACATGCTGCTGGAGCGTCGCCTGTTGCAGGCACCCGAGCCAAATTTAGCATTTTGATAAACCAATTTAAGCGCCAATAACAGGGCGCCATGCTCGGATCCGCCGCCAAACTGCGGCGAACAAGAGCGCCTGAATTATGAACGCCTAAAGGCAAGTCCTGTTCAAATCGCGTTATATGGTGGACGCTCATAGCGGCGATCCGGCTTGCTGCTTCGCAATGAACTGCGCCAATAACTGCGTTTGGGACTGCCTGTCCATGGGCTCGATCTGCGAGAGTCTTTTCATGAACTCAATACTGATACGCGCCAACATCGTCTGAAACATGGCAAATGAGTCAATCTTAAATTCAACGAGCGGAACGCGCGAGGCGTAGACCCGAAGCCCCACTGCCCTTTTCAGTTCCTCGAGATCCGACACATGAAGGCACCAATTGCTATCGATGATTTTCAGGAGGATTTGTTTACCAAAATTATGCGCTGTCTCATTTCCAAACCGATTGAACTTATCAACCAAAGCTGAATCAGCCGCCGCTTCAATCCGGTCCGTCAATATGCTGCGATTGATATCCGGCTCCTTCAACCAATCGCGAACCGGAATGCTTATACCAAGCTGGTCTTGGCAAATCTGTTGAAGTTCATCGCCACCCCAATCGCTTGCACTATGATCATGTGGCACATGCACGTCAACGAGTTGCTTGATCGCCTGCTTACGCATATCGGCAATCATTGGCCCGAGATCGTTTGTTTGCAGAATTGTTCGGCGCAGATCGAAGATCGTTTTACGTTGCTCATTAACAACGTCATCATATTCCAAGAGTGACTTACGCGCATTGAAATGTCTATTTTGCGATTTACTCTGCGCCAATTCGACCATTGATACCAATTGTGAAGAACCGGCTGTCAACGCACGGCCTTTATTTGAACCGTATATCTTGTCACACTCATCTTTTACAAACAGACGAAGCAGATCATCTTCAAGGGAAACAAAAAAACAGGTACGACCCGGATCGCCTTGCCGTCCGGACCGTCCACGAAGCTGGTTATCGATGCGCCGGCTTTCGTAATGTTCGGCACCAATCACCAAAAGGCCGCCGGCTTCGAGGACCTTTGTTCTATCCTCAAGAAATGCCTCGGTGTGATTCAAATAACCTCCCAGTTGAATATCTGTTCCACGCCCGGCCATATTGGTTGCGATTGTTACCGCGCCCAATCGTCCTGCATCAGCAATGATAGTCGCCTCTTCTTCATGATGGTGAGCGTTCAGTACACGATGCGGTATTGTGGCTATCGTGAGCTTAGCTGAAAGTAGTTCTGATTTCTCGATACTCTTTGTACCAACAAGAACGGGTTGACCGCATGAATGGGCATCACGGATCATTGCCAGAAGAGCATCCATTTTTTCATCTGCCGTGCGGAAGGACCGAGTCTTTTCATCCTTGCGCTGGCTGGTTCGATTGGGTGGAATTTGGACCACTTCTAGTCCAAAGGTTGACATGAACTCGTCAGCATCAGTGACAGCCGTTCCCGTCATTCCAGCCAAGCCGATATAGAGGCGTAAAAAATTTTGTGAACTTATACTCGAGCGAACGGCGCTTTCGGCCTGCACGGCAACACCTTCTTTGGCTTCAATGGCTTGATGAAGCCCCTCGCCCAAGCGGCGCGACGGCATTGTGCGACCTGTTGATTCATTAATGAGAATAACGCGGCCGTCATGCACAACATAATGTTGATCACGAAGGAAGATATTGCGCGCCTGCAGCGACCTGTGGAGATGATTGACGATCGATGCGTTTTCGGGATCGAACAAATCTTTACCTGACTCGATCAGATCTTTTTGTTGTAACGTTTGTTCCAGATGATGAAAGCCGAGTTCCGTAAAGAGGGCCCTGCGTGTGGTTTTGTCGACATCGAAATGTTCCGGCTCAAGATCAGACACAATTATGTCGATCAGCTTGTAGAGTTCACCAGTATCGCTTTGAGGTCCGGCGATAACAAGCGGCGTTAGCCCCTCATCAAGCATGATATTATCGGCCTCATCGACGATGGCATAATGGTGGCCGCGCTGAACGATATCTTTCAAACTGGCTTTCATATTGTCGCGCAGATAATCAAAACCTAATTCACTGTGGGTCGAATATGTAATATCTGCTGCATAGGCAGCACGCTTTGTCGCTTCATTTTGTTGGGATGACACGACGGCGACGGATAGGCCGAGCGCCTTATAGACCTCGCCCATCGTTTCCGCATCACGCCGTGCGAGATATTCATTGGCTGTAATGATGTGAACACCCTTACCCGTCAACGCATTGAGATAGGCCGGGAAAATCGCAACCAGTGTTTTACCCTCACCGGTCTGCATTTCGACAACGGTTCTGCGGTGAAGAAAGATCGCCCCAATGAGTTGAACGTCAAATGCCCGAAGACCTAATACCCGTCGTGCTGCTTCTCGGCATATCGCAAAAGCCTCAGGCAAAATTGTATCAAGCGACTCCCCGCGTTGGAATTGTGCTTTGAACGCGGCTGTTTTTGCCCGTAATGCGTCATCGTCGAGCGTCCGGATTGCCTGCTCAAGCTCGTTGATGGTCGACACGATTGGACGCACAGACGCGAGTTTGCGTTCATTGGCCCAGCCGGTTATTTTTTTTGCAAATGCTTGCAACATAATATGCTTACGGATCCTTTTTCACGGTGCAACATATATCGAGGCGTTCGGAGCTATATCAACGGGTATGCGGTTTTGCGTTTTGCACGGGAGAGAAAGAGGCGCTCTGTGTAGCATGATCTCCAGTGATCCGACGCTGCATAAAGGCACCGAGCTGTGCGTATTCGTCGGGAGATATTGAACAAGCGGCACGGATGCATGCTTTTATGTCGTTCGCAAAGACGAAATTTCTGACAATGGGATGGTTAGAAATATAAATATTATCCCGTGCGGTCGCCGACCAGAAATCGGCAGGGTCTATTTCGAAATCTAAGGGTTCCTGAAACACCGCGCCGATTTCGGTTGCCACCATTGCATAATAATCACGCGCTAACACCGATGAAGGGTGCACAATATTGACGACCCGTTTGAGATCGATCCTCTGCAGCAACAATTCTACAGCCACAGCCGCAAGATCTGCGGGGTGAACGTAAGAAACCTTTACAAGGCCGCGGTGGGCAAGGGCCAAGGATGCGTCGTCTTTCAATTTTTCAAGTAAGGTGGAATCACGATTATGGGCCGGTATGCAACCCAGCAGCGAACCCCGTCCCAGAATATGATGTGTGCGAATTAATACCCAATCGCATGATTGGGCGCGCCAGAAATTCTCCTGCAGCAATTTCGTGCGGATATAATGATGTTGATTGGACGAGAGTGGCAGAGTTGGATGGCGCTCATCCACTCCGTTAGTGCCGTTATGGTCATACAGGAGACAACTGCTGATTGTTGCTACCGGTATATCGAGGCGTTTGACAAAAGCTGCGACCGCGTTTGCGGGCTCACTTTTCACACCGATTATATCAATGACCCCGACGACATCGTAACCTTCAAAAGCTTCCAGACATTTTGAAGTTTGTGAAAATGTTGCCTGGTCGAAGTCGATGCAATAATTCGCCAGACCACCCTCGCCCTGACTATCGGGAGACAGCGACAGGCTGACATAGTCCATCCCGCGTTGATCGAGAAGATCCACAAGTGCGCGGCCAATCACGCCTGTCCCACCAAGCCCGATGAACAGGGGCCGCGCCCTACGATGTCGGCGCAAGGAGACCATGTGTGTACCAGTTGATGACAGAGCGTCAGATAAAAAAAATCGACTGAACAATGTTCAGTCGATTTAAGCCGAATATTGCAAAGCTTAGAAGTGGAACGACAGACGCAACGATGCCTCTTGGTTTGAGTAAGGCTTATCCGTAGTCGTATATCCGTCGAGTGAACGGCCGATTACTTCAGCGCCGATATGGATGTTGTTCGTAATCGCGTACTCAGCGCCAACACCGTAGTTCGCGCCGTAAGCCATATAAGTTTGAGTATTTGACGACGCGGACATTCTACCGCTTGACATGCCACCGAAACCGTAAAGCAGCAAACGCTTGTCGGCCAAAATCGGCATACCGACTTTGAACTTCGCGTCGACCATAGAAGTATAACCGTAGTCGTTCGGATTCGATGTTGCGCCGGTAACGCCGTTTTTAGGAAACAGTTTCTCAAGCTCGGCGCCGATGACAACGCCATTGCTCAGGGTTTGATTGTAACCCACGAAGACGCCTGGGAGATAGTTGTTGGTGAGTTGATACTCATTGCCTGATTCCCAAGCAAGATCTCCACCCATCATGCCGTACGAGCCGCCGACATAGAAGCCAGTCCAGTTGTACCCCGTATCAACGGGATGTGCAGCCGCTGGCGCTGCTGGATGGCTGGCTCCTGCAACGGCCGCCGTTGTGCCTGCTGCAACTGCCGCGACGGATGTGAGTCCGACCTTCAATTCGTTTTTCATTTTCACAACTCACTAAAATTACGCACAAAGACCTACTCGAACGACCGCAACACGGCAGGATTAGGGCTGTCAAGCGCATAAATCGACGTCTGCGCCGTTCTGCGAATTTTTGCCGTAGAACCAATGATTTTTGCCTAGCAATTAATCAAATGATATCAGGCCTCTGTCTCCGTCCGGAAGTGCCTTCCAAAAGATACCGAAGGGCGGCGAGCGACTCAGTTGCTCGCGGGAGGTCATTTTGCAGATCTCTGAAAATTTCGATGCTGAACAAGCGATTGTAGGTTGTGGCCCGCAGCGCATCCATGAAGAGGTCAAGGTCAAGGTTCCCCTGACCGGGAAGTTTGCGATGTCGGCGCGAAAGGGTCATCCGGTCTATATCAAAGATCGGCGCATCGGCGATCTGGGCGTGAAATATCCGCTCCCCGTCCATCTTTCTTATAGGCTCCACATCGGCCCCGAAGGCCAGAATCTGGAAACTATCGAGGATAAGGCCAACATTGGTGCGATTACAGCGCTCGACGATGTTCCATGCCTGATTATGGTCGCGAATATGACTGGCCCAGCTGAGCGCTTCATATCCCACGCGAATCCGATGGGTGGAGGCAAGCTCGCCGAGTGCAGCCATATCCTCGGCGATCCGGGCAGGCTCCGGCTGCGCATCAGCCGCAACGGAAGAACAAACCAGCAGCAGATCGGCCTCTAATGCGCCCATAAGATCGAACATCCGGCGGGCCGCATCGAAAGCCTGCGCCCGGCGCGGTTCGGGCAGACCCTCGAAATCCCGCAGCGGCTGAAGGAGCGCAAGACGGAGACCGTGATCCGCCACCATTCGGGCAATGTTGCGCGGGGTTTCGCCAGAGGCTGCCAAATCCGGCTCGTAAAGCTCGAGCGCATCAAATCCAGCATCGGCGATGGCCGCAATCTTTTCGCGGAGGGTCCCGGCAACAGACATGGTCGCGATGCAGGTCTCCAAACGACGCACTCCACTCACCTAACGCATTTTCAACCCGCTCAACGCTTGCACAAATGCCCCAAGTGGCAGTCGCACGAAACCACTCAAACACCCAGCAACAAAATCGAGCAAACAGGTACGACCTTGTTATAACCAAAAAATCCGACTAGGCTTTTAGGATAAAATTTGTTTCAACAGCAATCCGCGCAGATCGATTTCCAAAATTGGCCCTTAGCACGCCTGTTAAGGGATAGTCGAATGTCGTGATCGTCGAGTATATTGATAGTCATCTATCTTGATAGCCCTCTATCTTGATTACTGCCGATGGCTTTTGGCGTGGACAGTGAAAGTTGAGTAATGGCGTCGCTCGAAGAAGTATTGCGTGATAAAAATGTTGGGTGTGCCGTTTTGAATTCTGCGGCGAGAGTGCCTGACCAGCTCGCCATCATTACTGACGAAACAATGCTCAACTATCAGCAGTTGGGCCTTCTGATCCAATCCTTCGCAACACGGATGCAGCAGTTGGGCATCGGAGAAGACTCCGTTGTCACATTGGCATCCGACGATATCCTCATTGTCGTTCCCGTATTCTTTGCGTGTGCGCTTCTTGGCGCCCAGTGGATTGCTTTTAAAAATTACCACGTCTTTTCGGATCTTGTACGGCCAACACATTGGTTGCGCGGAGCGGACAGCAAAGGGAGCCCTGACCATCCCTTCGTATCAATTGATCAAGACTGGGCGAACATGGAGCGCGGCGAACTCGCTGTTATCGGACATGATTATCTTGATATGCCCTTTATTTATGCCAGCACGTCCGGCACTACAGGAACGCCTAAGCTGTTATCGATCAGCCAGCGTGTTTTGTTTGATCGCGGTGTGGCTGCCTCAGATGATTTTATCGAACGCAAAACAGTTTTTTGCAGCTTGTTTCCACCCACAGCCAATCCCTATATCGCACGGTTTGTTGCGGCACTTCAGAACGGCGCAACCATTCTGCACAGTCGCAATTTCGCCATGTGGTATGAGTGCGGCATGAACCATCTATACGGATCGGTTGCCCAAGTATCCGAACTTCTGGGAACCGTGCTACTGCCAAGCAAATTGCCCATGATTCACGTATCAGGCTCGAAATGCGGCGACGGACTCGCGCGTCATCTCCTGCAGAGCTTCGATCTCGTGATTGATCTTTATGCCTCGACGGAAACGAGCCGCAGTTTCAAAAATATCAAATATCTCGACGAGTCGGGCGCGCTTCACACAAGAGGTGAGAAGCTCGACAGCGAGATCGAGATCATCAACCCACAAGGCAAACCGGTAGCACCCGGTGAAGTGGGTCTTGTGCGCGTGCGCAACGGATATTTCGCAGACCATTATATCAACTCACCGGAGGTGCAAGCCAAAGCCTTCCGCGATGGCTGGTTCTACTCGGGAGATTTTGGGCAATGGAACAGTGAAGGAGCCCTGCAGATTCTGGGACGATCAGGCGACGTTATCAACAGAGGCGGCATAAAGATCAATGCATTGGCGATTGATGAGGTCTTGCGCGAGATCGATGGCGTAGTGGATGCGATGTGTTTCGAACATCCATCAGATCAAGGTCCCAGCGCGCTTCTTGCCTTCGTGGTTTACGCGCGCGAACAGGACGCTGCCGCGACTCTCGAAAAAATCCGTTCGGTTTGCCAGATGCGCCTCGCAGCCGTTCAAATACCCGACCGCGTGATCCCTATAAACAAGGTACCACGAGCCCATGATGGCGGTGCGCAGAGATTTCGTTGCAAAGACATCTATTTAAAAATTATTGATGATCTTCAAACGCAGACACCCACAAAATAAATTCCAGATTACATTATGGTATCGCGTTATAAATATTGCATCGGTTATGCATACCGGCAGGTGGTAGCGGAGAGCGCTGAATTTCCGGCATTCATGCGGGAATCCGGAATCATCACGCACGGAGAATTCTGGCGCATTATTGACTCATTTACGCGCAGATTGGCTGAGTGCGGTGTGACCAAGGATTCGCTGATCGCTTTGCATACAAGCGATATGATTGTGTCTCTGGCCACACTGATGGCATCCTCGCTGTTAGGAGCGCGATTTGTCGTTGCGGGTCCGATCCTGCGGAAAGCTGATGAGATCAATCCTACCCATTTTTTTTGCTCACCCGACTCGTTATCGGTAAACAATCCGAAATTCAAAGAAATTGATTCAACTTGGTATCCATCAGACACGGAAACGCCGGACACCGAACTTAACCCTTACAATTTCGATCCCGACGCGGATTGGCTTTACCTTCATACGTCAGGCACAACGGGCGAACCAAAATATATTGCCTTGAGCCAACGGATGGTGAGCGACAGAACCACCGCGACAGCGGATGATTTTCCCTTCCGCCGCACAACCTTCGCGCCGCTCTTCCACCCGACCTCAAGACCCTTTTTTGCGCGCGCAATTGGAACACTTATGAACGCGGGCGCTCTGATAGATAGCCCACATCTGGAGTTTTGGGCGAAGGCCGGTGTGAATTTTGTTTGCGGATCGCCACAACAACTCAGAGATTATCTTAATGGACGCGTCATCAGCCCGAAGATAGAACGCCTTGAAGTGAGTGGTGCAAAACTAACAACGGACGCAGCACGCGAGCTGCTGAAATCGTTCAATCAACTTATTGACGTCTATGGTGCGGGCGAAACAAGCAAATCCTTCGCAAGCAAAATCACTATAGAGGACGATGACACGATTTTAATCACAGGCATGCCGCGCGATAGTGCCATTGAAATCATATCAGAAAACGGAGCCCTCTGTGGGCCGGGTGAAATAGGTTCAGTTCGTGTTCGAAACGATTATATGACACGTGGCTATTTGAATGCACCCGAGGACTCGCGGAAAGCGTTTCGGGATGGCTGGTTCTACCCCGGCGATATCGGAACCTGGGGAGAAAACGGTGCATTGGTGATAATCGGGCGCGATGACGATGTTATCAATCTGGACGGCTACAAGTTGAATGCCACATTGCTCG
>CANGPA010000035.1 GCA_947455645.1 Hyphomicrobiales bacterium
CTCGGCTTCCAAAATCGGACCTTGCTCGATATGCAATTCAAAGAAAGCGTGAATGGGCCGACCGCCGGTCGGCAGATCACCTTGATAGCCAATGCGCTTTAATTCATCGCCAAGCGTTTTGCCTTCGCCGTCTTCGCGTGCATAGGCAAAGTCTTCTGTATAAACGCCTGCAAAAACACCGGATGAGATCATTGCGGGTGCAAAGCGCGAGCCTTCTTCATTCGTCCAATTCGCAACTTCAATCGGATGCTTGGTTTTAATCTTGAGATCATTCATCGAGCGGATGACTTCGAGCGCACCCAACACGCCAAGCACTCCGTCGAATTTTCCGCCTGTGGGTTGCGTGTCGAGATGGCTGCCCATCATCACGGGCGGTAGCGAATTGTCGGTTCCCGGTCTGCGGGCAAACATATTGCCCATGCGATCAACCGAAACCGTGCAGCCCGCCGCTTCGCACCAAGAGGTGAAGAGTTCCCGGCCCTGCTTGTCGAGATCGGTCAAAGTGAGCCGCTTGCAGCCGCCCTTCGGCGTCCCGCCGATTTTGGCCATTTCCATCAGGCTGTCCCAAAGGCGCGCGCCATCGATACGCAGATTGGACAGATCGGCCATAGCAGACTCCGACTTTTCAAGACGATAGTGCCAACGCTATGATGGATTTGACCAAGTGGTCAATTCGTCACCAGAAAAATATTGCTCGCTTCCGATCATAAGGGAAAAAGCGCAAGGAAAACAATGACGTCGCATCCGTCTCGACCGTCTCGATCGGCTGGCCGTGAGGTCAAGGAAAAGAGCATTTTTGACGCGGCGCGTTCGGTTTTCGCCGAGCTTGGTTTTAGAGGTGCAACGACGGCGGAAATAGCCCGGCGCGCCGGCGTACCCAAAGCCAATCTTCATTACTATTTCCCGACCAAGGAGGCGCTTTATCGCGCGGTGACCGAGCAAATTCTGACGGCATGGCTTTCCGCGGCATCATCATTTGATGAGCAGGATGATCCCGCCCAGGCACTCGCCGCCTATGTTGGTGCGAAAATGGATATGGCGCGGGCTGACCCTTTGGGGTCACGAATCTGGGCCAGCGAGATTTTGCGCGGCGCGCCGGTGATCAGGGATTTTTTAGAAACGACTCTGGCTGAATGGCTGTCTTCACGCGAAAAAATCATCCGCCGATGGATGGACCGGGGTCAGATACGTCCCGTCGAGCCGCGGTATTTTTTTTACATGATCTGGGCAACAACCCAGCATTATGCCGATTTCGAGACCCAGATCACGGCTTTAAACCGCGGAAAACCTCTATCGGATGAACAATTTGCGGTCGCGCGGGCGCAGGTCATCGATACGGTATTGCGTGGGATTCTGGCCCCGATTTAAGAGTTTGGCGTTAGTGGGGGCGATACACGCGCGGCCATGTAAAAAAGCGCCGGGCAGGCTAACGCCCAAATCAAGCCAATCATGCCCAAAGCATAAAAATGATTCGCGCCGAGCGCCGCCGCGCCAAGCGCGGCGCCTCCCGCATAGCTGGGTGGCGCGGTTAAGCCGCCAAGGAGTACTTGAACCATGCGGCGCCCCCGCAACCAATGAAGCGCTCCATTCGGAAGCGTCGCAAAAGCCAACCAAAGCGCTACAATCCAGATGGGCGGCAAGACAGCACCTGGCGCCATGCCTGTATAATGAATAGCCCCGACCGCGATCAGCGCACTCTCCGCAACGAGACCAAGTAAGACAATCAAGACTACCAAAAAGAGTTCACGCTCGATCCGCGCACGATTTTGCACGAGGTGATAACCAGCTAAGGCAAAGGCGGGACAAGAGCCCACAAAGCCAAGCCCTGCCGCCCCGCCAACCACGGCAGCAAACCAAGCAATCTGAAATAAAACCAAGTCGCGCACGGTCCGCATGTCGATGGGCCTCGCTGTTTCAGATAAGAAATAATCCTAACGTCAAACTTTTTCCGCAATCCGATAGCACGCATCTTCGTAAAAGACAGTGAGCCTTACCGGATAAGTTGAACTATGCATACGCATTCTGCGTTTCGATGGATTAAGCTGAAGTCTATTGGCGCAATGATCATAGCATCATGCGGGATAGTCGTATCCGCATATGCAACGCCCGTTGTTCAACAAGGCGCACCCCTCTCAAAATCCGATATTGAGAAAATGATTATTGGAAAGCGAATTTATCTTTCAATCCCGTTTGGTGGAGAGATGCCACTTCACTACCGAACAGATGGTGTTGTCGATGGATCAGGCGAGTCGATTGGACTTGGTCGTTTCTTCGCTCCAACCGATCAGGGCGCGTGGTGGATCGAGCAAAACCAGCTCTGCCAGCAATGGCAGCGCTGGTATGAAGGTCGGCAATTTTGTTTCCGTCTTGAGTCGCTCAACGACAATCGGCTGATTTGGCGTCGCGATGACGGCGAAGAAGGGATCGCCCGCGTCGGTCCCTAAATTCTTTTTATTCAGCTGCTTTTGATGCTGGATTATTCGGATGCGTTGTCCAGTTGGCGTAAGGCCGTCCGTAATCAAAACCTGTCCGCGGATCTGTTCCTGTCTGTTGCGGCACCATCGTGATGCAGTCTTCAACCGGACAAACCACTGCACAGAGATTACAACCGACGCATTCTTCATCTTTGACAACGAATTTGCGCTTACCGTCAACTTGATTAGTGATGGCCTGATGCGAGGTGTCTTCGCAAACTTGATGGCAACGCCCGCATGAAATGCAGAGATCCTGATCAATCGATGCTTTCACAACATAATTGAGATTGAGGTATTGCCAGTCTGTTACTTTCGGCACGGCAAGACCACGGAAATCCTCGATCGTTTGATAGCCTTTCTCATCCATGAACCGCGATAGACCGGAAATCATTTCTTCAACGATTTTGAATCCATAAGTCATCGCAGCCGTACAAACCTGAACCGTGCCTGCCCCGAGCGCAATGAATTCGGCCGCATCCTTCCACGTTGTCACGCCACCAATCGCCGAAATCGGAAGCCCGCGTGTTTCCGCATCGCGTGCAATTTCGGCAACCATGTTGAGCGCGATGGGTTTAACGGCGGGACCGCAATAACCACCATGCGATCCTTGGCCGTCAATCACGGGCCATGGTGACATCTGATCAAGATCAACGGCCATGATCGATGAGATCGTATTGATCAGCGACACTGCGTCCGCGCCCCCTTTTTTCGCGGCTCGTGCGGGAAAGCGGATGTCAGTAATATTTGGTGTGAGCTTTACAATGACAGGCATGCGCGTATGCGCTTTGCACCACCGCGCAACCATCTCGATATATTCCGGGACTTGCCCAACGGCTGATCCCATTCCACGTTCCGACATGCCGTGCGGGCAACCGAAATTCAACTCAACGCCATCGCATTCCGTCTCTTCAACGGCCTTTAGAATTGCTTTCCAGTTTTGTTCTTCGCAGGGCACCATAAGCGATACGACAACCGCACGATCAGGCCAGTCTTTCTTGACCTGTTTGATCTCACGCAAATTGACATCGAGTGGTCGATCCGTAATCAACTCGATATTGTTCAGACCCATCAATCGCCGATCTGGTCCATGCCATGCGCCATAGCGTGGTCCCGACACATTAACGATCGGATCGCCATCACCCAGCGTCTTCCAAACAACGCCGCCCCATCCGGCTTTGAAAGCGCGTGTAACATTCACCTCACGATCAGTTGGTGGTGCAGACGCCAACCAAAACGGATTGGGTGATTTAATGCCCAGAAAATTGGTGCGAAGATCGGCCATGTGTGTCTCCTTCGCGTTACGCGCTTAAAGCACGGTGAATGGATAATGCAGCTTGCTTGCCGTCTTCGACCGCGGCAACGGTAAGGTCTTGGCCACCGGCAATGCAATCACCGCCTGCCCAAATACCTTTCACACTCGTACGCCGTTCCGCATCGACTTTAATGCGACCTTGTTCGAGCGCTATGGCGTCTGCACCGCTTAAACCATTCGGTACGAAAATTTGCCCGATGGCTGTGAACAGCATGTCGGCTTGAAGGGTGAACTGCTGACCTGTTGCTATAAGACGACCATTGCTCACTTCGGTTTCGTCAAATGTAACCGATTGAAGCACGCCATTCTCGCTCTGTATTGAGGCGGGCTGAGCGAATGTTCTTAAGATCACGCCATTGGTTTGGGCGAGTTCTTGTTCATAGGCACTGGCTTTCATATCGTCTTGACCGCGGCGATACACAACGGTCACGTGTTCAGCTCCGAGCTTTTTCGATTGTACCGCGATATCGATAGCAGTCATACCGCCACCAATCACAACAACATGGCGTCCAATTTTCAAAGTCGATAAATCTTTGGCTTGCCTTAACGCGGCAATATAGGCGACGGCGTCGATCACACCGGCAATCGTATCTTCACCCGCAAGCCCGAGTTTGTTCACACCGGCAAGACCTGTGCCGATAAACACCGCATCATAGGATTTACGCAGCGTTGCGATATCGATGTTTTTTCCAAGCGCATGATTTGATTTCACCTCGATACCGCCAATCGAGAGAATGAAATCCACTTCGCGCTGTGCAAAATTATGTGTCGATTTATAAGCGGCGATACCAAATTCATTGAGGCCGCCAAGTTTTTCTTTTGCGTCATAAAGTGTGACGCTGTGGCCATGTTCAGCAAGTTTATGCGCACAAGACAATCCCGCCGGACCACCACCAATCACGGCAATCTTTTTACCGGTTGAGGCGGCACGTTTGAAAATCTGTTCGCCTTTCTCCATCAAGCGGTCAGTGGCGTGGCGTTGTAAAAGACCAATCTTGACGGGCTTACCTTCTGCTGCCTCACGCACGCATGCTTCTTCGCAGAGTGTTTCCGTGGGGCACACGCGGGCGCACATGCCGCCCAGGATATTTGCGTTCAAAATAGTTTCGGCAGCACCGAGATCATTGCCGGCCGCGATCTGGCGAATAAACAGCGGAATATCGATCGAGGTCGGACAGGCCGTCTGGCACGGTGCATCGTGGCAAAAGTAACACCGTTCTGATTCGACAAAGGCTTCATGTTTGGAGAGCGGCGGATGAACATCCGCAAAATTCCGTGCGTATTCTTCGGGCTGAAGCCGCCCTGCTAGTACGCCGTCAGCGCGCACTGATCCCGTCATCTGGTCCCTCCCGCAAGCCGATTGAGATCAAAAAGATCGCGACTTTTTGGATCAAAACAAACTTGTCCAGCAATCCCTGTCCGTCCCAGACTGAAAGTCGAAGACATCCAGATTAAAACGCAATCGAATTCCAACCCCTTGGAATTTGACCAATTGGTCAGATTTCCGCACGAGGACCTTTTTCTGTCAAGTCAGCTTTGTTGAGTGGTTTCTGGTGCAGTGGCTTTGGCTTGATTGGCAGCATGCGCCGCCCAAGCGGAAATCAGCACACCGATCACGACAAGCGCTGCTCCTGCAATGCGGAGAAGGGTTACGGGTCGCGAGGGAAAGCCGGCAATCGCAAACTGGTCGAGCAGGAGCGATACAATTATTTGGCCCATCACAACGGCTGAAATAAACACCACAGCTCCCAATTCTGGCGCTGCAATCAGGGCAACGGTGATGAAAAGCGCGCCCAACGCGCCACCAATCCAAATCCACCACGGTGTTTCGCCAATCCCGGACAAGGTCGGCGGACCAGCGCGAAACAGGATCAGCATCGGCAAAATTGAAAGGACACTGACCGTCAGCGAGACCAGCGTTCCCCAGAGCGGATGCCCGAGCGTGCGCGCGACCTGTGCGTTCAGCCCGGCTTGAACCGTGATTGCCGCGCCGCCGAGTGCAGCGAAGAGAACGAAAATAATGATTCGGAGGCTCATCGACGGTGTCCGTATGAGGATTGCCAAAACGGCACTCTGTCACGGGTAACGCTTTAGCGCATCCCGGGAGTTATGAGGGTCAGCCCAGCCGTCCGAACAGTGCTGCCCCCGCCATCGCGGCGAGAAACAGGCTGATGTCATGAAGGGCAAGCGCTCGCATTGAAGGCCGTCCGGCACGATGGATCATCGCGGTTGCGCCGATGGTAGCCACCCCCCATCCGAAACCCGCCACAGCCAGAGCTAGACTAAATCCGGCGATATCCCCCTGAAATTGCAGAGAAAACGCCCCTAATACAAGCAATATAAGTCCAAACAGCGCGCTATGCAGCGCGCCCAGCCGCACTATGAGACGGCCGATCACAAATCCCGGAAGATACATTGCTGCGAGATGGGCAGCCATCGCGGTCGCCGTCATGGAAAAAGAGAGGCCGCATCCGATCATTGCGAGCGGTGCCTGCGCCATCAGGCCTGTCATGCCCAGCCAAGCCAAGGCAGCCAGAACCGTCGCACGGAGAAAAAGCCGCTTGGGTGGCCGTTGGATCTCCGCTTCTTTTGTTTCAATTTCGATTGAACGTGCAGGCAAAGTCACGGCCAGCGCAAGGGTTAGAAGATGCGCGATGCCCGACAGTGCGAGCGCATAGGCAGGGGCGAGTGGCCCGCCAAAGTCCTGCGCTGCCTGAATGACAAAAGGCCCAATCAAAGCGCCGATTACACCCGCACCGAAAACAAGCCCTCCCGCGCCACCGGCCATCGCCCCCGCGTGGCGATAAAATAAACCAAAGCCTTGCGCCATTCCAAGCCACAACATGCCGATGATGAAAGGCTGAGGAAGCCGCGCCATTAAAGCCCAGGCTGCCAAAATACCACCGGCAACTCCAAGACTTGCCCCCAAGGCAAAAGCAGAGCGGCGCCCCATCTTATCGATCAGAAGTGAGGCCGGAAAACCGGCCAATGCAGCACCCAACAGCATCGCAAGATAAGGCCAAGGCACGGAAGATATCGGTAGCGTGATCGATGCACTCGCGAGCGGCAAGGCTGAGAGGGTTAAAACCTGCGCGAGCACCGAAGCGCCGAATGCGAGGGCCATGCGTCTAATCGATGCTTCTTTTGGCAATGAGTCGAGATCAAGCGGCAAGCCATCGATATCGCAGGCGCAAAAAATTTGCCCGGCACGCATGCGCAATGAATCCGCACGCGCCATCAGGATGGGTCCTTCACATCATCATCATTGAGTATGCGATGCGCCGCACCTTCCAGATCATCATATTGTCCCGATTTTAATGACCACGTGAATGCCGCCAGAGCCAATAGACCCAAGCCTAACGCAGTCGGAACAAGATAGAGCAAAATCGTCATGGTAATTCTTTGATGTATTTTGCGCGCAGTGCATTCACCGTCACAATCACCGACGAGCCGGACATAGCGGCGGCTGCAATCAGGGGTGTAACAAAACCAAGAACCGCCAATGGTACTGCAATCAAATTATAAATCAGGGCAATTCCAAAATTCTCCATCATTACGCGATGGCCTTTTTTGGAGAGCGCTAACGCATCGAACACAGGAGCGAGCGCTTTACCGGTGAACACTGCGTCCGCTGCGGCCTGTGTAATATCTGCACCGGTCGCCGGTGACATGGATACATGCGCAGCCGCGAGAGCCGGTGCATCATTCAATCCATCACCCACCATTAACAAGGTCCGCCCTTCGGATTTTAATCGTTCAAGCGTCGCCAATTTGTCTTGCGGCTTCACACCGGCCGACCATTCCGTAATGCCAAGCGCCCGCGCGACTTTTTGAACGGCATCGTGATGATCACCCGAGAGCATGATAATCCGGTAGCCTTCATGCCGTAACGCCGTAAGAATTACTTGCGCATCAGGCCGAAGCGCTTGGCCCACCACTATCAACCCCGCGCGATCACCATGGCGAAAAGCAATCACCGATCCGCCATCCGTCCAAATCGGATTCTTCACATCGCAAAAAGAAGGCCGTCCCAATCGTGCCTCAACACCATCCACAAGAGCAGACATGCCTTCTCCCGCATGCTCTACGGTGTTTTCGAAAAGCTCGAGACGTCCAAATTTTTCGCGCACATGTTTATAAACCGCTTTCGCCAGAGGGTGATGGCTTGCAAGCGCTAAGCGGCCGGCTACGAGCAATGCATCATCCGGGAGAAATGAAGCGTCAAGAAGAGCAGGTTCGGGTAAAGTCAGAGTGCCGGTTTTGTCAAACACGATTGTGTCAACCTCGGCCATCCGCTCAATCATATCGCCCGCGCGTGTCAGAATTCCACGGCGAAACAGAGCGCCGGTTGTCACCACTTGCACCGCTGGTGCGGCAAGCGCCAGAGCGCAGGGGCATGTGATGATCAGTACGGCAATGGCAATGATAAGTGAGTCATGAATGCTCGCACCATAGGCTATCCAACCCATGGCGGTCAGGGCCGCCGCAACATGAACAATGGGGGCATAAAATCGCGCAACGCGATCCGCAATTTGTACGTAGCGCGATTTCACCGTAATGGCGTTGTCAATTAAGCGCTCAATATCTGATACTAATGTTTGGCTGCCTGCCGCGGATACGCGTAAGGTCAAGGTACCCTTTCCGTTCAGCGTGCCTGCATAGACAGCTTCGCCAAGGCGAGTGGGCTTGAGATCTGTCTCGCCTGTAATCAAACTCGCATCGAGTTCGGATTGTCCGGCGATGATAACACCGTCCGCCGCAATACGCTCGCCAGCGCATGTCAATATAAGATCACCTGCTTTAAGCGCATCGGATGGAATTTCCGTAAACCGGTCATCTCCGTCAATACGCGTTGCGGTCGGCATACGTAAAGCGGCGAGATTGGCCGCCGCCGCGCGGGTCCGCTTGCGCATGGCATGATCAAGAACACGTCCGGCGAGTAGAAAAAAAATCAGCATCAGAGCGGAATCAAAATAAGCATGGTCCGCGTGATGTGCCGTCTCATAAACCGACATACCAAGCGCTAAAGTAATACCGATCGATATGGGCACATCCATCGTCATGTCGCCCTGGCGCATGGCGCGAATCGCATTGTAGAAAAAAGGCTGTCCGGAAAAACCGGCGGCGGGCAATGCAATCAAAGCAGAAAGCCAGTGAAACAGATCACGCGTTTCAGGTGTGATATCGGTGACATTGCCCGACCAAACAGAGATGGAGAGCAACATCACATTCATTGCGGAAAAACCAGCAATGGCAAGACATCGCAACAGCCAGCGCGTTCGACGATCTTCTTCCGTTTCGAGTTGATCGGCTAGAAAAGGCGCAACGCGATAGCCGAGCCGTTCCAGCGTCGCAATCGCAGGCGTTGGATCGCATGCGGTGTTGGACCATTCGGTAGATAGACGACGAGTCGTAAAATTTAACCGCGCGCGGACAAGACCGGGAACCGATGCCAAGGCGCTTTCGACATCTGCAATGGCATTCGCAGATACAAGACCTTCTATGGCGAGATCGAGAATGGCCCGCCCATCGCCATGAGGCCTCAGAAAGGCCGAATAATCGGCTGTGCCGCTCACGATTTACGCTCCAGATTTCGTAAAGCGATAAAGAGTCTACGAAAAAACCCTAGTGAAGAATAATTCGATTGATCGAATGATAAACCACGTCTCCATTTTGCTGGGCGATGGTTTCAATATCCCATTGTCCTTCCTCGCTTGGTGTTAAACCGTGATAGCGACCATTCCCGGCATCTGTCAGTTGAACGCGATGGTCGCGGTGACTATCAGCAGGCGCTTTGAGCGTAACGCTCACAGCGAGCCCCGCAATTGCAAGCGTCTGTGAATCGAAAATACGGACATCGATCGACGCTTCGCCCGTTTCCGTGCGAATAATATGATCCTCAACCATCCAGTTTTTTGCATCTTGTGCGCGCGCGACCGCAATATCGCGATTATAGGCCAGGCCATTTTCATAGGGTTTCTCGGTTTGCACACCAGAGAACGTCTCAACCGCCAGATAGGCCATGCCGATATTCACGCCAAAGACAATCACGAAAAACGCGATCAGCATAAGTAAGACACGACGACCGGTCAGATGGTATCCATCATTTTTGTCTCGTTTGGCCATGGTGATGACAGTCATAGCGTAAAACCTTCCTAATCATTTCCAATTCATAACCCAGCGTCAAGAATACTGTTTAATGTATGGAATGCGGCGTTCTAAAGTAATCACGTGCCGTCGTTGTATGTCCGTCGGCAAGGTCGTGAATGGTAAATTCGAGATGTGCGGGTTCATCATCACCTTCATCCTCTGCGGTGACAAGCACACGTAATTCGCGTGTCTGGTCTGGCCCAACGCTCACCGAGGGTCGGCCTTCAACAAGCCCTTCGCTCCCGATTATCTCAATATGTGCGCCATGGAGCCCATCGACGTCCAGCGAAAAGCCTTGTTGCGTTGGTAACATATTGGCGATGCGAACCGTATAGGCGTTCCGAATATGGCCATCCGATAATTTGACATAAATCGGATTGCGGTCATGGATCACACTCAGTGTGAACGGTGCGCGCGTTGCAAGAGCATAGACCATAATGCCCCCGACCAGACCGATGATGGCAATATAGAGCACAGTACGCGCGCGTATTGGCCGGAAAATGTCACCCAGCCCTTCTTTACGGCGCTTGAGATTGACTTCGGTGTCATAGGCAATCAGCCGCGGCGGGCGACCGATTTTGGTCATCACATCGTCGCACGCATCGATACACAAGCCGCATTGGATGCAGCCGAGATCGGCGCCATGGCGAATATCAACGCCTGTCGGACAGACAGCGACGCATTGTTGACAATCAATACAATCACCGGCGGGCTCTCCTACCGCATGTGCCTGCGCCGCTTTCTTAAAGGACATGCGCGGCTCACCGCGGTCTCCGCGATAGGTGACATTGAGCGCATATTCATCCGTCATCGCGGCCTGAATGCGCGGCCACGGACACATATAAAGGCAAACCTGCTCGCGCATCAGGCCCGCAAATACATAGGTCGTCAGTGTGAGAATAGCGATGGAGATATAGGCAATCGGATCGGCTTCATACCACAGGAGGTCTTTAACCAGGGTTGGGGCGTCTGCGAAATAGAGGACCCATACGCCGCCCGTCCACCACGCAATAATCAACCAGATCGCATGCTTCAAAAGCTTGTATGAAAAAGTTTCAATATTCATTGGCTGCGCATCGCGCTGCATGCGCGTACGGCGATCACCTTCAATCATGCGTTCAACCGCCATGAAGAGATCGGTCCACACCGTTTGGGGGCAGAGATAGCCGCACCAGATACGCCCCGCCATGGCATTCATCAGAAACAAAGTCATCGCGGCGATGATGAGAAGGCCTGTGAGATAATAGACTTCCTGCGGCCAGATCTCGATGAAGAAGAAATAGGCGCGTCGATGCGGCAGATCGATCAAGAGCGCTTGGTTCGGTGCATTCGGTCCACGATCCCAGCGTAGAAAAGGCAGAAAATAATAAATGCCGAGGGTGACGATCAGCAGCGACCATTTGATGCGCCGATAAAATCCTTTGACCGCTTGCGGATATATTTGCTTCCGGGCCGCATAAAGCGGGGGCTCCGGTTCATCGAGCTGCGGGTCGAATGTGGACGCGAGGGACATTGATCTCAACTTTCTTGACGGCGGGCCTCCCCGGGGTCCGCTAAGGGAATAAGGGCCCGGCCCGAAGGCCGGACCCTGACTATGTTCTACTGCCCTCCCCCAAGGGTGTGAACATAAACGGCAAGCGATTTGATGGTGGGTGCATCAAGCCGTTGCGACCACGCCGGCATCTGGCCGCCGCCGCCCAATGTGATGCGCTCGATAATCAACGCCTTATCGGCACCATAGAGCCAAACTTGGTCGCTCAGTTTCGGTGCACCAACATCTTGGTTGCCTTCACCATTTTCGCCGTGACACGCCGCGCAATTCTCGGCGAAGAGCTTTTTGCCAAGAGTAAGGTCCGCGCCTTTGTCTGTGGGCAATCCTGAAAGAGAGCGGACATAATCGGCAACGGTGCTGATCTCATTAGGCTTCAACACGCCGTCCTTGCCAAAGGCCGGCATCATGCTGACGCGTGTATCTTTGTCCGCATCCCAGCGAATACCATGTTGCAGTGTGGTGTGGATCGCATCGAGTGAACCACCCCAGAGCCAATCATCATCATTGAGATTAGGATAGCCCTTGAACCCTTGTGCGCCCGCGCCATGACACGGCGAGCAATTCACCGCAAAGGCTGCAGCCCCTTGCGCGCGTGCGAAAGAAAGAAGCTCCGGCGTCTTTTCGATATCTTGAAGAGATGCTGCTTCAATCTTCGCTGTCATCGGGCCACGAAGTGTTTTCAATCCGTCAAGATCACGGACGACTTGTTCGCGGGAAGTCCATCCGAACATGCCCTTCGTGAATGACGTCGCCAGCGGGATGGCAGGATAAACAACCCAATAAGCAAGCGCCCACAGGATCGTTGCGTAAAACGTCCAGAGCCACCAGCGCGGCAACGGCGTGTTAAGTTCCTCAATGCCGTCCCAGTCATGGCCGGTTGTGCCGATGGCTTTGCGCGGATCGAGGTTTGAATCTGGTCTGTTGGTCATTGGTTAGTCCTCGGATAACGGCATGCGCGCGGCATGATCAAAGAGAGGTTTCTTCGAAGGCCAGAGCGCATAGGCGACGGCAGCAAAGAACATCACCGCGAAATAGAGCGAACCCCATGAAGCAGCGAAGGCGGACAGTGATTCTGATGTCAGTTCCATGGATCGTTCCTCACCGGATATTCGCTTTGTCATCATAAAGCTTGAAGTCGACTTCCGTACCCAAAAGTTGCAGATACGCGACGAGCGCATCCGCTTCAGTGAGCTTGCCATTATTGCCACCAAGATCACGGACGAGGGCTTTCGGATACCGTTTCAAAAAGGCCGGTGTTGCACCATCATCAGCTGAGCCTTGTGTCTTTGCATCCGACACGGCCGTCGCAATCATTTCAGGTGTATAAGGAACACCTTCAATCGAAAGCACAGACATATCTTCAGCAATATGCGTGATGTTCAAAGATGTTTGTTCAAGCCAGGGATAACCCGGCATGATCGAGGCGGGCACCACCGAGCGCGGATTTCTCAAATGATCACGATGCCAATCATCGGAGTATTTTCCGCCAACGCGCGCGAGATCAGGTCCCGTGCGTTTTGAGCCCCATTGGAAGGGATGGTCATACATGCTTTCCGCGGCGAGAGAATAATGACCGTAACGTTCAACTTCATCACGGAGTGGACGTACCATCTGTGAATGGCAATTATAGCAACCTTCACGCACATAGATGTTGCGGCCTGCAAGTTCGAGTGGCGAGTAAGGCCGCACGCCATCAACTTTTTCAATCGTGCTCTTCAGATAAAAGAGCGGCAGAACCTCAACGAGACCACCAATCGAAATCGCAATCAGGATTCCGATGATGAGAATGATCGAATTCTTTTCGAAGACTTGATGGCGTTGCCAGACGGAGGGTTTGTGAGCTGTTGTATTTGACATGATGGATCTCCTCACTCCCCGGGCACAAATACGGCCTGACCGATTGAAGCGGTCTTCGGCGAACGAATGGTCATATAGATATTGTAAACCATCACGATTGCACCCAGCAGGAACAAGCCACCGCCGAGGGCACGAATGATATACATCGGGTGCAACGCTTCAGTGGTTTCGATGAAGGAGTATTCAAGAAAGCCGAGTGCCGTGTAAGCGCGCCACATCAAGCCTTGCATAATGCCTGCCACCCACATGGATGTGATGTAGAACACAATACCAATCGTGGAGAGCCAGAAGTGCCAATTCACCAGTTTGAGTGAATAAAGTTCCTTCTTTTTCCATAACCAAGGCACGAGGCAGTAGATCGCGCCGAATGAGACATAACCCACCCAACCAAGCGCACCTGAATGAACGTGACCGATTGTCCAGTCCGTATAATGCGAGAGCGAGTTCACGGCCTTGATTGACATCATCGGACCTTCAAAAGTCGACATGCCATAGAAGGCCACAGAAACAACCATCATACGCAACACGGGATCAGTGCGGAGTTTGTCCCATGCGCCCGAAAGCGTCATCAAACCATTGATCATGCCGCCCCATGAGGGCATCCACAGCATGATTGAAAATGTCATGCCGAGTGTCTGCGCCCAATCTGGTAGTGCGGTATAGTGCAGGTGATGCGGGCCCGCCCAGATATACATGAAGATCAGAGCCCAGAAATGGATGATCGACAGACGATAAGAATAGACCGGCTTCTCAGCCCGTTTCGGGATGAAGTAATACATGATGGCGAGAAAGCCAGCGGTCAGGAAGAATCCGACTGCATTATGGCCATACCACCATTGGATCATCGCATCCTGCACGCCCGACCAGACGATGTAAGATTTCGGTGAGAAGATCGACACCGGAATCGTTGCGTTATTACCGAGATGCAGAACCGCAATCGTCACGATGAAGGCGAGATAGAACCAGTTCGCCACATAGATATGCGGTTCTTTGCGTTTCCAGATCGTCGTCAGAAACACAAGGAGATACACGACCCAGACAATGGTGAGCCATAAATCGGCATACCATTCCGGTTCCGCATATTCTTTCCCTTCGGTGATGCCGAGCAGATAGCCTGTGCCGGCAATCACGATGAAGAGGTTGTAGCCAAGAATAACGAACCAAGGTGAGAGGTCACCGGCAAGGCGCGCCTGACAAGTGCGTTGCACGACATAAAAAGAGGTCGCCAGAAGCACATTGCCACCAAATGCAAAAATGACAGCCGATGTGTGGAGGGGACGCAGGCGACCGAAGCTCGTCCAGGGTAGATCAAGATTGAGTGCAGGATAGGCCAGTTGCAAAGCAATCAGTAGTCCCACCGTAAATCCTGCAATACCCCAAAACAGTGCAGCGAGTGTTGCGAATTTGACCGGGCCAAAATTGTAATTCGGCTTTCCGTCAATCTCTTGCGGCACCGCATCCAGCGCACGATTGTAATAGCGATTGACAACCGCAAAGGTCGCCGCAACACCTGCCGCAGCAAAAATATAGGCGTGAAAAGCATATTCGGGTGTGTAGGCCTTGGCCGCAACAATCAGTGCGCCAAGGGCAAAGAGAGCCGAGAGAAGGGTTAATCCCATCTCCCCAACTGTCATCTTCTTTTGTGAAGTGATGTCCATGATGTCCCACCTGTTTCGGGGTGCCGGACTGTCATGCATGAAAATCCCGCCGGCCGTCCCCAGCTCACAATCGCTGGCTTGGCCTTAAGGGGCATTGATACAAATCAAAAGAACAGATTGTCCTTATGCGACGAAGGTTCAATCACCTCGATACAATCGCGCGTGGTTTACAGCGCCAAATCGTCGAAATAGGTCTGGTCGACAAAGCGGATACCATCGGGGACGATCACGAGCCTGCGGTCGCGCTGCATTTGGTTGATCACGCGGCTCACCGTCTCAATCGTGAGGCCGAGATAGTCGGCGATGTCCTGTCGTCCCATCGGCAAACGGATGAGACCCGCCTCATGTCCGGCAACCCGAGACCAGCGCCGCTTCATTTCAACGAGGAAGCTTGCGAGTTTTTCTTCGGCCGTCAGGCGGCCTAAGAGCACCATATGGTCTTGGGCAAGGCCGAGTTCATGCGTGGCAAACGCGTGCATCTTCTTGAGAAGATGAGGTTTTTTCTCGCTGAAATCCTCAAATGCCGCGCGCCGGAACCGGCAGGCGACAATCCCCGTCACAGCCTCTGCCGAAAAATGCCATGTCTTTTCAAGGGATAAGCCCAGGAAATCGCCGGGCAGAGCAAAACCGGTCACCTGGCGGCGTCCATCGGGCAAGGAGCGCACAAGTCGCACCACGCCTGCGGTGATGTTGAACACGACCCCCGCTTCGTCCTCTTCCCGAAAAAGTACCGCGCGTTCGTCGAAATGCGCGTCAGACGCCATTTTCTCGAGCAGATCCAATTCGTCTGATTCGAGCGCCTGACAAATGCTCAGATGCCGTACACCGCAGAAACGGCAATCATCGCCGCGCGAACGCACTGCACAGGACGAATGCGCATGGGTCTCGGAGAGTCGAGCGGTGTTGTCCATCTGAGGCGATCATTCTTGTCGATTTGATCCATATTAGCAGACAGTCTTGCTCGAACCTAGAGGGCAAGGCACTCAACTCTGTCCGACGCCGCGTTCCCTAACGCAAAGGCACAGCCAGATTGAAATAATTGTTCCATTTGGAATGAAGATTTCATATCGAGACGGTTAATCGCCGCTTTACCGTCCGCACGTGGGATTTATGAAATGTCGTCCAAAATGCCCCCGTCTGATTTTCAGGCCCTGAAAGCCCGCCTCGCTACTGGGGAGGACCGTCTGCCCAAACGGCTCAAACAAGTCGCTTCGGCCCTCGTGGCACAACCCGATGATATCGCCTTTTCAACCGCGGCCGAGGTTTCCACACGGATCGGTGTTCAACCTTCGACCTTGGTCCGCTTTGCGCAGGCTTTGGGCTATAGCGGCTTTTCAGAATTGCAGGAGATTTTTAGGGCGCGGCTGAAAGAGCGTTTCCCCGATTATCGCGAGCGGCTCGAGACGCTTGAAAGCGATGGACCAATGACATTGTTTGAGGGCTTTGCGCGTTCGGCTTATGTCTCGTTTGATCGCGCACGGCAAAGCCTTGATCCGGCGCAGCTCGATCAAGCGGTCGCCCTTCTTGCAAAAGCCGATACGATTTATTTTCTAGCCGGACGGCGCTCATTCCCTGTGAGCGCCTATGCCGCCTATGCCTTCACGACTCTGGGTCTGCGCTCCGTGCTCATTGATCAAATCGGCGGTCTTGGTCCCGAGCAAATGGCCGCTTCGGGTTCAAACGATGCGCTCATCGCGATTAGTTTTTCACCTTATGCCTCAGAAACAATCACGATTGCGAAGAAGGCATGTGACGCGGGGACGCCTGTTCTTGCGATAACAGACAGTTCCTTTTCACCACTTGTGCCTCTGGCACGAATTTGGCTTGAGGTTGCAGAGGCTGATTATGGTGCGTTCCGATCTCTTGCGGCAACATTTGCGCTTGTTATGACTCTTGCCGTCGCCGTAGCCAAGGCGCGGGGCATTGTTCATACCGATCGCATCAAAAAACTCACGTAACGGGTAAATTTCAACGAATGATGTGTCTGCCCGAAAAGGTCATGTTATGAATAATTCATCATCCATCCCGATGAACCCGGTCGAAGCGTCTGACAAGGATTATCCCTTGCGCGAAGATATCCGCCTGCTCGGACGTCTTCTTGGTGATACGGTACGCCTACAAGAGGGCGATGATATTTTTTCCATCGTTGAGGAAATTCGTCAGACGTCCATCCGCTTTCATCGCGATAATGATTCACCCGCACGGCGCGAACTCGAAACCATTCTGAACGGATTAACTCCCGATCAGACGATTAAAATTATTCGTGCCTTCAGTCATTTTTCACATCTCGCCAACATTGCGGAGGATCAACATCACATTCGCCGCACAAGGGCGCATGCCATTGCCGGTTCCGCGCCTCGAATGGGCTCTCTATCTTACGCTTTGAAAAATGCGCAGAAAATGGGTGTATCGCCAGCTGCGTTACGTGCCTTTTTCAATCGCGCCCATATCAGTCCCGTCTTGACGGCCCACCCCACTGAAGTTCGCCGTAAAAGCACCTTAACACGTGAAATGGAAATTGCAGATCTTCTGGATCGACGTGATCGAATTATTGCAACGCCGGACGAACGCGCCGCCTTGGAAGAGCGTCTGCGTCGTGATGTCGTGACACTCTGGCAAACGAATTTGTTGCGCGAAACCAAGCTCACGGTCCTCGATGAGGTTCGCAATGGCTTATCCTATTATGATTATACGTTTTTACGAGAAGTACCACGGCTGCAATCGATTTTGGAAGATCGTATCAATGATATTGATACGAAGGATCATAATCAATCGGTCGCAAATTTTCTAAAGATCGGGAGCTGGATCGGCGGTGATCGTGACGGC
>CANGPA010000036.1 GCA_947455645.1 Hyphomicrobiales bacterium
AATTCTTTCTTTTGAATAGGCGGTTTCAATTTTGAGGGCGACCAGCATTTCCTTAATTTTTCGATCGAAGGTTTGCTCCGATGATAAGAGGAAATTTTTTGCAACCTGTTGCGTGATGGTTGATGCACCCTGGCGACGACCAGGATGTGTCAAATTGGTTGCGATCGCGCGCAGAATTCCTTCGGGGTCAACGCCAATATGATGATAGAAATTTTTATCTTCGGCTGAGACGAACGCATTGATAACGAGCTTGGGCATCGTCTGAATAGGAACGTAAAGGCGCCGCTCTTTCGAGTATTCCGCGAGAAGGCTTCCATCACCGGCATGAACACGGGTTGTCACCGCGGGTTGGTAGGCAGCGAGCTGCGTATAATCGGGGAGCTCTTGTGAGTATTTCCAGACAATAAAACCTGCGCCTGTGGCCCCAAGCGCGAATAAAATCGCCCCGAGGGTAAACAAGAATCCAAAAAAGCGGAGCAATAAGCGCATGGTGGCGTCGCGGATACTCAATGAATCAAGCGGCGGGGAGGCGGCCGAGGCGGCTGCATTCCTCTAGTCGGTTCGGGCCCTAAAGACAAATGCCCCGTGGACTTGCCTTGATATTATGGTGAAATCGGGGCCGTGTGCGCCTCACTGGAGGTTACCCCTCTCGTTCTATTCAGAAATTCAGCAATCCCCGCAGCCATTCTCGAAGTCGTATGGTCACGCCATTCGGGCGACATTAACAAGTTAAGGTCTTCTTTTGACGACAAATACCCAATTTCAATCAGGATTGAAGGCACATCGGGGGCTCGAAGGACCCGAAACCCAGCCGCACGGACGGGATTTCGGTTTAACTGAACCAGATCGGCGATCCTCGAAGCCAATTCTTGCGCGAGGAGAATGGCGTGTGCGCGTGTTTCACGCAGCATCAAATCACCCAAAATATCGTTTATCGAAGATCCAAGCTTTGATTCTCCCGTCAAAACACCTGAATCCGCTCTATTTTCAGCTTCCGCCACCCGTGCAGCCTCTGCATCGGATGGTCTGTCATCGCCCGTATAGATGGTAATGCCCCGAACCTCGCCGGTTGCGGCAATTGTGTCGCCATGAATGGAGATGAAAAGAGCCGCATTCTGTTTTCGTGCGATGCGGACACGCTCGTCCAAGGGTAAAAATATGTCGTGATCGCGTGTAAGGGCTACCCGAACGGTTCCCATGGTCTCGAGTTTTTTGGCGAGTGCTTTGGAAAATTCCAAAACAATATCTTTTTCGAAGACACCCGTGACCCCCGTCGCGCCCAGATCCTGACCGCCATGCCCCGGGTCGATGACAATCAAAGGACGTTGATCAGGCGGCGGGGAGGCTGCCCAGCATGCTAAATTGACCCCGATGAGGCAAAAAAGCGTAAGTAAATTTCGGAATATATGGGACATCGCTCGTTAGGTCGTTGTAGGCGGTTGTGCTTCCCATAGGCGGGGGTGGCAAGCAAGCTTTCTGATCATTGAGGCAATTATGAAGCGTGTTAGGCGGGCCTTCATCCCTGACTGCAATTTTATAGGCTTGCCAAAGCGGTGCGGCGACCCTTATCTAGGGTAGTGCTCTTGCCAACCGGACCCGTCTGGGTCGAGTGGCGCGCTTTTTCGCCCTAATTGGCGGAAGTTCGGATTGTCGTCCGGCGCGCTTCTGGTTTTTCGGCAGATTCGCATGCATTTTCCGGATTTGCCTTGGGCAGACTCGGAAATAGCTCCTAACCTAGCCGCGCGGCTTTTGCCGATCGTCGGCCCGAACAGTCGAGGTGTGAGACGTGAACCATGCGTTTCGGTTCCGTTCGAATGATGCAGGGAAGGCCGTTTGCGGCCCTCGTCCCGCGTTGTCGATGGCCGAATTGGTCTGTCTCCCTCCGATGGCGTATCAACCCTCCGCCCGAAAGGGGCGACAACAGGGCGCCACATCGATCTTTTTCATGATCCCGTTTTCCCGTCCCTCACGCGACGCTTTCTTGCGTGGTATTCGACCTTCGAGAACCCGGATCCAGAACAGACCGCTGGTGGCGCCATTGAGAGACACTCATGGCCAACAAAATGCTGATCGATGCGTCGCATCCGGAAGAAACCCGGGTCGTCGTCGTCAGGGGTAACCGCGTCGAAGAATTCGATTTCGAGGCGGCCAATAGAAAACAACTTCGCGGAAACATCTATCTCGCCAAAGTGACACGTGTGGAGCCTTCGCTTCAGGCGGCGTTTATCGAGTATGGTGGCAATCGTCATGGGTTTCTGGCGTTTTCCGAAATTCATCCAGATTATTATCAAATTCCGGTCGCGGACCGGGAAGCGCTTCTCGCCGAAGATTTGCGTGCAAGCCGCGATGCGGATTTCGACGATGAGCGGCCCGCAAAGCCGCAAAGGCCGCGTGGTCGTGGCCGGGGTCGAGATCGTGCAAAATCTGCCGATACGGCTGACATCATTTCTGAAGACATATCAGTTGATGCGGTCAGCGATAATTCCGACGGCAGCGGCGAGCAGCATTCACAAAATGCTCATGCTGATGGAGACGGAATTTATCCGAGCGACGAGAGTGGCGATGCCAGTCATGATCATGACGAGCATGGTCAAGAATCCGAGACATTAGAGACGCGCGCGTCTTCGGATCATGATGATCAGCCTTCGTTTGATGAAGAGGGCGGTCCAAATTTTGGCGAGTCCGCACAAAATTCAGATGATCATGACTCCCTCGGTAATGAGCCCGTCGAACTTGGTTCGGATGAAGATCATGTTGTCGAGCAAATCGGTGGTGGCGATGCAATGGAAGATATTCCAGAGCGTCCACGCCAGGCACGCAAACAATATAAAATTCAGGAAGTAATTAAGCGTCGGCAGATCTTGTTGGTGCAAGTGGTCAAAGAAGAGCGGGGCAATAAAGGCGCTGCTTTGACCACTTATCTTTCGCTTGCCGGCCGTTATTCGGTTCTTATGCCGAATACAGGTCGTGGCGGTGGTATATCCAGAAAGATCACCAACGCTGCCGATCGCAAACGGTTGAAAGCCATTGCACACGAGCTTGAAGTGCCGGACGGCATGGGCGTCATTTTGCGCACGGCCGGTGCCGCGCGCACGAAGCCCGAAATCAAGCGCGATTTTGAATATCTTATGCGTGCGTGGGAAACCGTACGCGAGACAACGTTGCAGTCAACAGCACCAACGCTTGTTTACGAGGAAGGATCCCTCGTAAAACGGGCAATCCGCGATCTCTATAATAAGGATATCGACGAAGTCCTGGTATCGGGTGAACCCGCCTATAAGGATGCGAAGGACTTCATGCGCATGCTCATGCCGAGCCATGCCAAGAATGTAAAACCTTATCGTGAAACATCGCCGATCTTCGCTAAATTTGGTGTTGAGCCTCAGCTTGACGCGATGTTCTCAAGCCAGGTGACTTTGAAATCGGGCGGCTATATTGTCATCAATCAGACCGAAGCATTGGTTGCGATTGATGTGAATTCTGGCCGCTCAACGCGTGAACATAATATTGAAGATACAGCGCTCAGGACTAATCTTGAAGCGGCGGATGAAGTCGCACGGCAATTAAGATTGCGTGATCTTGCTGGTCTCATCGTTATCGATTTTATCGATATGGAAGAGAACCGTAACAATCGCTCCGTTGAACGGCGATTGAAAGACGCGCTTAAAAATGATCGTGCGCGAATTCAAGTGGGACGCATCTCTCCGTTTGGATTGATGGAGATGTCGCGTCAACGCATTCGGACTGGTGTTCTAGAAGGTTCGACCGTTGTCTGTCCGCATTGCGCGGGCGCTGGCATGGTGCGCGCCACGCCGTCTGTTGCGCTTCATGTCTTGCGTCATGTCGAGGACATGTTGATCAAGAGCGCCACGCATCATGTGACCGTTAAGGCACGGACCGATATTGCGCTTTATATTTTGAACCAAAAGCGCATGCATCTGCGCAGCCTCGAGGAAACCTTCCTCGTCAACATTACGGTAATGGCGGATGACAGTTTGACAGGGACGCATCCGTTCCATGTCGAACGCGGTGAACTCGTTATGCCCGGTGACGTTCAGATTCTTGTGCGTCCGCAAGCGGCTGCCGGATTCATTCCCGCTGAAGAACCGGAAGACGAGATTATCGAAGACGAAGAGGATGAAGCAGAGGCTGAGATTGC
Source organism: Hyphomicrobiales bacterium (assembly GCA_947455645.1). Taxonomy (GTDB): domain Bacteria; phylum Pseudomonadota; class Alphaproteobacteria; order Rhizobiales; family Beijerinckiaceae; genus CAIUPE01. The sequence continues at coordinate 4,160 of CANGPA010000036.1, forward strand.
CGAAGAGACGAGTGACGAGAGCGATGATGAGCTTGAGACACGTCAGGACGGCGACCGCCGCGAGGGCGAACAAGGCGAACCGGGCGCGCGTCGACGTCGTCGGCGTCGTCGTCGTCGCGGTGGCAGCGCCGAGCGGAATGCCGATGGCACGCCGATGCCGATCAATGCGCCACAACCAAGTTTTGCCGGTGAACCATTTAGCGGTACGCGTGAAATCAGCGCGGATGGCGAGGTGATTGAAGAGACGGAAATCGCAACCGAGGGTGCTGATTCTGCCGACGGCAGTCGCCGTCGTCGTGGACGCCGCGGCGGTCGCCGTAATGGGCGGCGTGGTCGTGGGGACGGTGAAACCCAGACGGTTGGTGAGACGTCGGCACCGGAGTCTGGATCGATCGTTGAGACAAGGGGCGAATTTACGCCTTCGGTCGCGGCTGTTGTATCAGCCGGTGAACAACCGGCACCAATGCCTGTTTTCGTCGAGCCGGTTTCTGCTCCCGTTCAAGCGTCGCTTGCGACGGAAGCCGCACCGGTACCTGAACCGATTTCAACCGAACCCGTCGTAATCGCCGATCCGAGCAAGCCCAAAAAAGGCGGCTGGTGGGCGAAGGCAAAGGCAACAATCGGAAGTTAACCTACGCCACTATTCGTAAAAAAGCCCGCCGAGGTTAATTCGGCGGGCTTTTTTTATCCTGATCGAGCGTTTTTTTCAGCGCGGTTCGGTTTTCGGGCCCAAACGCTTGTCCAGATAACGGTCCACAACGGTCATCAAATCCTCGATCTTGTTTTCAAAGAAGTGATTGGCACCGTCCACCATTTGGTGTTCGAGCTTGATGCCCTTTTGGGTTTTCACCTTTTCAATAATCGGGATCACTTCTTTGGCCGGGGCAACGCGATCTTGCGTGCCATGAACAAAGAGGCCTGATGACGGGCAGGGTGCCAGAAAGGAGAAATCAAAACGATTGGCAGGTGCTGCAATCGAGATGAATCCCTCTATTTCTGGGCGTCTCATAAGCAATTGCATACCGATCCAAGCCCCAAACGAAATGCCTGTAATCCAGCAGGCGCGCGCATCCGGATTGATCGATTGAGCCCAATCCAAAGCCGATGCGGCATCCGACAGCTCGCCTGATCCGTGATCAAACGCGCCCTGGCTTCTTCCGACCCCCCTGAAATTAAAGCGGAGCGTCGAAAATCCGCGCTCGAGAAAAGAATAATAAAGCGCATAAACGAGAGGGTTGTTCATCGTTCCGCCAAATTGCGGATGTGGATGCAGGATGATCGCTATTGGCGCGCCTCGCGTCTTGGCCTGATTATAGCGGCCTTCAATGCGACCGGCGGGACCGGTAAAAATTACCTCTGGCATTCGATTTTTAACCCCAGCTCTGTTCCAATCTCTCAGAGATAGGCAGCAAACGACCGCGTGTCTTGACACGCAGGCCGGGCGCCGCCAGAACCCCCGGGCGATTTATGGAATTTCGGGTCAGCAGAGTGCCAAACCCATTCGGTTCTGGTGTTTAGCACAGCGGCCGGGGTAAAATGCAAGCATTTCCGGCATTGAAACCTATTCCGGTGCCAATTCCGTTTTAGAATAGCAAGGCGGGCGCTATGACCGGTACGGTCAGAACTTATCTTGATCATAATGCAACCACGCCGCTCCGGCCCGAGGCGCGTGAAGCAATGATTAGCGCCTTAGATTTTGCCGGTAATGCGTCCTCGATCCATGGAGAGGGCCGTAAAGCGCGCGGTTTGATTGAAAAAGCCCGCGACGAGCTTGCGCAGTTTTGCGGCGCGTCCGCACGGGATGTTGTGTTCACATCTGGGGCAACGGAGGCCAATGCGCTAGCGCTGACGCTGGGATTGAAAACCGATGGCGATCCTCGGCCGTTTTCACACATCATCCTTGCTGCGGTCGAGCATCCGTCGGTTCTAGAGGGCGCACGCGCGCCGATTGATCACCGCCTGATCCTTCCGGCGGACTCTTCTGGACTCGTGCAAGCGGACCAACTTGCAAAGATGTTGGCAGATATCTCAGCTTCAGATGGGCGGGCGCTGGTATCGGTTCAGGCTGCCAATAGCGAGACGGGTGTCATCCAGCCGATCCCCGCGCTATCGCAACTGGTCCATGCCCATGGTGGGCTTTTACATTCCGATGCTGTGCAGGTGGGGGGGCGATTGCCGCTCGATCAGATAGCGGCGGGTGCTGATCTTGTGACTTTGTCGGCTCACAAACTCGGGGGTCCTCAAGGTGTCGGGGCTCTCATATTGAAATCGGGAGGCATTTCGATTGTCGATCGGTTGATCCGTGGGGGCGGGCAGGAACGCGGCGCGCGCGCTGGTACCGAGAATGTGGCCGGAATTGCGGGTTTTGGTGCCGCCTGTCGCGCAGCGGCGGAGACATTGTCCGATACGACAACGCGGCTCTTGGCACTGCGGGACGAGGCTCAAACATCGCTTTTGCGCCTGGCCCCCGATGCGGCGGTGTTTGGGCTTGCCGCGCCGCGCCTACCCAATACGCTCGCCTTTGCTGTTCCTGGCCTTTCGGCCGAGACGGCGTTGATGGCCTTTGATCTTGCAGGAATAGCGCTTTCCTCCGGGTCGGCCTGTTCATCGGGTAAGGTCAAGAAGTCGCATGTGCTTGACGCGATGGGCATTGCGCCCGATATCGCTAAGGGCGCTTTGCGGTTGAGTTTAGGGTGGTCTTCGACTGAAAACGACATCATTCGATTTGCTTCGGCGCTCGAACAAATTATCACTAAGATGAAGACGCGCCCCCGTGCCGCGTGATAGAAGTGCAGATTCTAAGACACCGGGCCCTTGAAGCCGGATCGTCGGGAGAGTGATATGGTAGCCGTTAAGGAGACTGTTGAGCAGGTCAAACAGCTCGACGTTGATCAATATAAATATGGGTTTTCGACGGAATTAGAGGTCGAGAAAGCACCCAAAGGTTTGAGCGAGGATATTGTCCGCTTCATTTCGATGAAGAAGGGCGAACCCTCTTGGATGCTTGACTGGCGCCTCGATGCCTTCCGGCGGTGGAAAACGATGGACGAGCCGCAATGGGCGCGTGTCCATTACCCGAAAATCGATTTCAACGATTCCTACTATTACGCCGCGCCGAAAAAGAACGCCGCGCCAAAGACGCTCGATGATGTTGATCCCGCTATTCTCGAGACTTACAAGAAGCTTGGAATTCCACTGCGAGAGCAAGAGCTGCTTGCGGGCGTTCAGACGTCAAAAATTGCTGTCGATGCTGTTTTTGACTCTGTTTCGGTTGTCACGACATTCAAGGAAGAACTGAAGAAGGCAGGCGTGATTTTCTGCTCGATTTCGGAAGCGATCAAAGACCATCCGGATCTCGTGAAGAAATATCTCGGCTCTGTCGTGCCGGTGACCGATAATTATTACGCAACACTCAATTGCGCGGTCTTCACCGATGGTTCTTTTGTCTACATTCCTGAAGGCACGCGGTGCCCGATGGAATTGTCGACCTATTTCCGGATCAATGAAAAGAATACGGGGCAGTTCGAGCGCACACTCATCATCGCTGAGAAAGGCTCTTATGTCTCTTATCTCGAAGGTTGCACCGCGCCGCAACGTGACGAAAACCAATTGCATGCGGCAGTGGTTGAATTGGTCGCGCTTGATGATGCCGAGATCAAATATTCAACCGTGCAGAATTGGTATCCGGGCGATGCCGACGGCAAGGGCGGCATCTACAATTTCGTGACGAAACGCGGTGATTGCCGTGGCGCGAATTCGAAGATCAGCTGGACACAAGTGGAAACCGGTTCCGCGATCACTTGGAAATATCCGAGTTGCATTTTGCGCGGTGACAATTCGCGCGGCGAATTTTATTCGATCGCCGTATCGAACGGCTATCAGCAAGTTGATAGCGGCACGAAGATGATTCATCTTGGCAAGAACACGTCGAGCCGCATCATCTCGAAGGGAATTTCGGCGGGTCACTCGCAGAATACCTATCGCGGTCAGGTTTCGGCGCATCGCAAGGCAACGAATGCTCGCAATTTCACAAATTGTGACTCGCTACTGATTGGCGAAACGTGTGGCGCGCATACGGTTCCCTATCTGGAATCGAAAAACGCTTCAGCCGTGTTCGAGCATGAAGCCACCACGTCCAAAATTTCCGAAGACCAGCTCTTTTACTGTCGCCAACGCGGGTTGTCGGCGGAAGAGGCAACGGCCCTCATCGTGAATGGATTCGTGAAGGACGTGCTGCAGCAATTGCCGATGGAATTCGCGGTTGAAGCACAAAAACTCATCTCGATCAGCCTTGAAGGCTCGGTTGGCTAATCTCTCTTACGCGCTCAGCGCTGCATTATTTGAATTTAGGACATAAGATCATGTTGGAAATCCGCAATCTCCACGTCGCCATTGAAGACGGCACGAAGAAGATTTTGAACGGGCTCAATCTTACAATCCGTGATGGCGAAGTGGCGGCAATCATGGGCCCGAATGGCTCGGGTAAATCGACGCTGTCTTACGTCATCGCAGGTAAAGATGATTATGAAGTGCTCGATGGCGAAATTTTGCTTGATGGCGAAAATCTCCTCGAGATGGAGCCAGATGCTCGTGCGGCGGCAGGCGTGTTTCTCGCCTTCCAATATCCGCTCGAAATTCCGGGCGTCGCCACGATGACCTTTTTGAAAGCCGCGTTAAATGCGCAACGCAAGGGCCGTGGTGAAAATGAATTAACGACGCCTGATTTCATGAAGCGTGTCAAAGTCGGTGCAGAAAAGCTCGGCATCCCGCAGGACATGTTGAAGCGTGGTTTGAATGTCGGCTTTTCGGGCGGCGAAAAGAAGCGCATGGAAATTTTGCAGATGGCATTGCTCGAGCCATCTATTGGTATTCTCGATGAAACGGATTCCGGTCTTGATATCGACGCGTTGAAGATCGTTTCTGAAGGCGTCAATGCGTTGCGGTCGGCCAAGCGGTCTTTCCTTGTGATCACGCATTATCAGCGTCTGTTGAACTATATCGTTCCGGATACGGTGCATGTGATGTCGAAGGGCCAAATTGTGCGCACAGGCGGCAAGGAATTGGCATTTGAGCTCGAAGCGAATGGTTACGCCGACTATGTAACGAATGCGGCGGCGTGAGGGCATTATGTCGAATATCGCGCCGTTGAAAACCGAAGCTGAACAGGCTCTGATTGCGCAAGGTTCGGGTATTGCGCCGGACCGTAAAGCCGCGTTTGAACGCTTTTTGGAGTCAGGTCTGCCTCATCGCCGTGTTGAAGCCTATCACTACACCGATCTGCGCGCGCTTTTGAAAAACGCACCACCGCCCGCAAAGGCAGGCGGGAAGGTTTCGGTGACGTCACCGCTTGCTGATATTGATGCGGATATTATTACGATTGTCGATGGGCATTATGAGGCTTCGCTTTCAAGCACGCCGCCCAAGGGTGTGACGGTTAAGATGGTAACAACACTTGCTGATGATGGTTCGGCTCAAAAGAGCGTCCTTTCATCGGACCCTGTGATTGCTTTGAATGCAGCGTTCTCTGATTCAGCGCTCGATATCGCAATCGATGCCAAGACTGAATTGGTCAAGCCCCTTATCATTCGTCTTGTGACGACGGCGGCGCATGCGTCCTATCCGCGCGTACGCATCACAGTTGGGGACCATGCAAAGGCGTTTATTGTCGAAAGTCATGAGGGCGGGGTCGCAGGGTCGCTGATTGATAGCGTTCTTGAAGTGCGCATGGGTGATCATGTTGTATTTGATCATCTGCGCCTCAATGTCGTCGATCATGCCGCGACTGTGCTGACCAGTTTTGGCGGTGCAATGGGCAAGGAAAGCCTCTGTCGCAGCCATAACTTCATTGTCGGTGGGGCGCTCTCGCGCCATCAAATTTTCTTTCGTTTTGAAGGTGAACAATCGAAAGCGGAAATTTCAAGTGCAAGTCTTCTGAATAAGAAGCAGCATGCGGACTCAACATTGGTTGTCGATCATGCTGTTCCGGAATGCCAGAGCCGCGAGTTTTTCGCGCATGTGCTTGATGATGAATCGACGGGTGTGTTCCAAGGCAAGATCATCGTCCGTCCGGGCGCGCAGCAGACGGATGGCAAAATGATGAGCCGTGCCATCGTGCTCGAAGATGGCGCGACGATGAACAACAAGCCTGAACTTGAAATTTTTGCCGATGATGTCGCCTGCGGTCACGGTGCGACGGTTGGTGCGCTTGATGAAGACTTGCTCTTTTATCTGCGCGCGCGCGGCTTGCCGAAGACGGAAGCCGAAGCGCTAATGTTGCAAGCTTTTGTGGGTGAGGCGCTTGAGTCCATCGAGCATGATGGTATTCGCGATGTGCTTGAAGCGCTTGCTGAACAGTGGCTCAAGGCGCGGAGCGCATGATGGCCCAGTCCAAGACCTTCGATGTCGAGCGGGTGAGGGCGGATTTTCCAATCCTCTCGAAGCAGGTCTATGGCAAGCCGCTTGTTTATCTTGATAATGCCGCATCGGCGCAAAAACCAAAGCAGGTTCTTGATCGTATGACTCATGCTTATGAGCATGAATATGCGAATGTTCATCGCGGGCTTCATTATTTGGCCAATGCCGCGACTGAAGCATTTGAACAGGCGCGTGAAACGGTTCGGGCCTTTATCAACGCGTCATCGACCGATGAAATAATATTCACGCGTAATGCCACAGAGGCGATGAATCTTGTCGCTGCTTCATTGGGGCGTATGGTGCTTAAAGAGGGTGACGAGATCATTCTCTCGGTGATGGAACATCATTCGAATATCGTGCCATGGCATTTTCATCGCGAGCGTCATGGTGCGGTGATTAAATGGATTCCGTGCGATGAGCGCGGCGTGCTCGATTTGGATGCTTATGAAAAGCTCTTCACGCCGAAGACCAAAATCGTCGCCATTTCGCAAATGTCGAATATGTTAGGCACGATCAATCCCATAGCCGATATGGTGAAGATCGCGCGGAAACATGGCGCGTATATCGTGGTTGATGGCTGCCAAGGGGCGGTCCATGTGCCCACTGATGTTCAGGTCTTGGATGTCGATTTCTATTGCCTCACGGGACACAAGCTATATGGCCCGACAGGCATTGGCGTTGCTTATGGCAAACGCGCTTTGCTTGAAAAAATGCCTCCCTTTAACGGTGGGGGCGAGATGATCAGCGTGGTGACGGAAGAGTCTGTCACTTACAACGAGCCGCCGCATCGATTTGAAGCCGGTACGCCACCGATTGTGCAAGCGATCGGTTTGGGTGCCGCGCTTGATTATATGCAATCGATGGATCGCACAGCGGCGTTGCAGCATGAAAATGCTTTAGGCGTTTATGCGATGGAGCGTCTATCCGAGCTTAATTCGATCCGCATTTTTGGAACGGCTCCCGGCAAGGGCGCCATAGTTGCGTTTGAGATGCAGGGCGCACACGCGCATGATGTGGCCACCATCATTGATCGTTCGGGTGTTGCCGTGCGCGCGGGCACGCATTGTGCACAACCGCTGTTAAAGCGTTTTGGTGTAACGTCTACCTGCCGCGCGTCTTTCGCGTTTTATAATACGCATGCTGAAGTCGATACGTTGGTAGATGCGTTGCGCAAAGCGCAAGCTATGTTTTCTTGAATTGTGGAAGAGACGACGATGAATGACGCCACTCAACCACTTGAGGAAAAGCCGAACCAGCCGGATATCGCCGCGCCTTCGGCGTTGCTGCCGGAAGAAATTGATCGGTTGACCGATGATATCATCGCGGCGTTGAAGACGGTTTATGATCCGGAGATTCCCTCCGATATCTACGAGCTCGGTCTCATCTATCGCATCGCCATCAATGATGATCGTCATGTCGATATTGATATGACCCTTACGGCTCCGGGTTGTCCTGTGGCGGGCGAAATGCCGGGTTGGGTTGATACGGCGGTCAGCACAGTTCAGGGCGTTCGTTCCGTGGAAGTGCGGATGGTCTTTGATCCACCTTGGGATCAGTCGCGCATGTCAGAAGAAGCGCGCGTGGCGCTCGATATGTTTTGAGGCCTCAGGGCTTGGTGTTTGGGCTTTAGGCCCCATATGATAGGGTGAATCATCCGTCGGGCCTTGAACTCGGCCGGGGAGAGTAAGATGGCAGGATCAAGTCTGAAGCTGATGTCTTTGACCGATGCCGCCGCTGCGCGCATCCGGTTCATCATGGAAAATGCTGAAAAGCCGCTTGCGGCGATCCGCGTGGGCGTCAAAAATGGCGGCTGTGCCGGTATGGCCTATACGATTGATTATGCCGAGAGCCTCGCGCCGCATGACGATGTCGTTGAAGACAAGGGCGTGAAGGTTGTGATTGATCCCAAGGCGCTGATGTTTTTGGTCGGCACCGAGATGGATTATAAAACCGATAAATTCACGAGCCAGTTTGTTTTCAATAATCCGAATGAAACTTCGGCGTGTGGCTGCGGTGAATCGGTTGCGATCAAGCCCGTTGATCCTGCGACATTGGTCTCCGCAGGATAAGTGGTTCTGTCACAGAAATGGGCCAATTGGCCCAATTCTATTTTGTTTTCGTGCTTCGCATCAAAAACCCGGGCAATTGATCTCCAAAGCCCTTTGGCGTCGGACCGTCCTCGTCACGCTTGACGTCATTCCTTCGGGAATGATCGCGTTTGGCAGGTTGAGCGTGAGTGGGCGGAGTTCTTTGCAGCTCTGAATGCGCCTCTGCTTTTTGAGGTTCGTTCACGGGTGATTGATCTACGGCCAGGTCACGGGCCGGTTTTGCTTCACGCGCAGGCTGGGTCCCGCGGGACTTTTGTTCACCGTCCTTGCGCGGGCTGCGACGGGAAGACGCCTGGTCTCCGCTCTGAGGTCGACCGCGCCGTTCGGCTCGTGGCGCTGGTTCGAAATGCGATTCAGCGAGCGATGCACCAAGCCAAGGAATTGATTTTTTAATCAACCCCTCGATGCCAGCCAGATTTTTATCATCCGCTGCTGTTATCAATGTGTAGGCCGTACCAAGACGACCTGCGCGGCCCGTGCGACCGATGCGATGGACATAGTCTTCAGAGTGGTGTGGAGCATCATAATTAAACACATGACTGACATCGGGAATATCAAGTCCCCGTGCGGCTACGTCTGATGCAACAAGATATTGTGTCGATCCAGAGCGGAAAGCGTCAAGTGCAACCGTGCGCGCGCGTTGGTCCATATCGCCATGAAGTGCCGCGACGCTGAAGCCATGTTTTGTTAGTGATTTATGGACGATTTGCACATCGGTTTTACGATTGCAGAAAATAATTCCATTCTTCACATCAACGGCTTCACGCATCAAACGCCGAAGCGTTTCTCTTTTGTCTGCGGGATGATGTGACGAAGCAACGAGATACTGCGTAATTGTTTCGGCCGTTGTGGCCTGTCGCGCAATTTCAATGCGCGCGGGATTATGCAGAAACGCTTCGGTAATGCGCTGAATTTCGGGCGGCATGGTTGCCGAGAAAAACAGAGTCTGGCGCGTAAAGGGTACCATTTTACAGATGCGTTCAATATCGGGAATGAATCCCATATCCAGCATCCGGTCGGCTTCATCGATGACGAGAATTTCAATCCCGGTCAAAAGCAATTTACCACGCTCAAAATGATCAAGCAGGCGACCTGGTGTTGCAATCAAAACATCAACACCGCGTGCGATTTTAACGTCTTGGTCTCCAAACGAAACGCCGCCAATGAGCAAAGCGACATCGAGCTTTTGGCCTGCGCCATATTTTACAAAACTTTCCTCAACCTGGGCGGCGAGTTCGCGCGTCGGTTCGAGGATGAGGGTGCGTGGCATCCGCGCCCGTGCCCGACCTTGTTCCAGAAGCGTAATCATGGGCAGGGTGAAGGCAGCGGTTTTGCCGGTTCCTGTCTGTGCAATGCCCAACACATCGCGGCGTTCAAGCACGCGGGGAATGGCCATTTCCTGGATAGGGGTCGGTTGGGTGTAGCCGGACGCGGTTACAGCTTCGAGGACTTTGGGGCTCAGGCCCAGTTCGGAAAAATTCATCTCGTAAAGGCCGCCTCTCAGTCGCGGCGGGCCGGCCCGGTAGGGTGCGGCCATGAAGGATTAGGTAAAATCGGACTGGCAAAATCGGCTGCCAAAATGTGCGCGGATCATAGGGGGTTAGGGTTCTAAGTCAACAAATCCCTTGTCCGGATGGTTGATTACCCCTTATCGCGCAGGACACGGGCTTTTTCTCTTTCCCAATCGCGCTTTTTAGATGTTTCCCGTTTGTCGGCCGCATTTTTACCCTTGGCGAGGGCAATTTCGACCTTAGCGCGGCCGCGATCATTAAAGTAGATTTTGAGCGGGACGATCGTCATGCCTTCGCGCTGAACCGCACCAATAAGCTTATCGACCTGACGGCGGTGTAGCAAAAGCTTACGCGGGCGCTTGGTTTCGTGATTAAATTGATGGGCTTCGAGATATTCGGGAATATAGGCGTTCACTAGAAAGAGTTCGCCATTTTTTTCCGCCGCATAGGACTCGCCGATCGTGGCGCGGCCAGCGCGCAATGACTTCACCTCGGAGCCGCGCAAGGCGATGCCCGCTTCATAAGTGTCGTCAATCGCGTATTCGAATCGCGCTTTACGATTTTCGGCCGCGATGCGGCGGGGCTTTGCGTCTTTTTCGGCCATGGGGCCTATATGGTCCCCGTCAGCCGTTGATCAAGCCGGCATGGACCATGGCCCCGCGAATTGCGGCGGCGGTCGCATCCGTGACATTGACGAGCGGCAAACGCACTTCGTCGTGCATCCGGCCCAGAATTTTGAGGCCGCATTTGGCGCCGGCAAGGCCCGGTTCGATGAAGATGGCCTGATCAAGCGGCACAAGACGATCTTGCAGCGCCAGCGCGCCCGCCATGTCTCCAGCAAGCGCTTTGGTCATGCGCTCGGCCGAGAGTTTGGGTGCCACATTCGCAATTACAGAAATTGTACCCATGGCGCCGCAAGCCACGGAAGGCAGGGCAATGATGTCATCACCGGAAAGCTGGATGAAATCGGCACCTAATGCCTGACGCTGCTGCGAGATGCGCGCGACCGAGCCGGTCGCGTCTTTCACGCCGACAATGTTTTTAAGTTCATAGAGGCGCTTCATTGTGTCGATCGACATATCAACGACTGAGCGCGGCGGTATGTTATAGATGAAGATCGGAATGCCGATCGCATCATTGATGGCTTTGAAATGCTGATAAAGCCCCTCTTGATTGGGCTTGTTGTAATAGGGCGTTACGACGAGAACAGCATCTGCGCCGGCCTTTTCTGCGTGACGGGCAAGATCAACCGCTTCGGTCGTGTTGTTTGATCCCGCTCCAGCCATAACCGGCACCCGGCCCTTGGCTTCTGCAATGCAGGCTTCTACCACGCGACGATGTTCTTCATGCGACAGCGTTGGACTTTCACCGGTCGTGCCAACGGGAACGAGGCCCGTTGACCCCTCAGAGATTTGCCACGCGACATGGGCACGAAAACTGTCTTCGTCGAATGCACCATTCTTGAAGGGCGTAACAAGTGCAGGCATTGAGCCTTTAAAAACGGCGCCGCGGGACATGAGCCTTTACTCCGAAATACAGTCTGATCCTATAGAAACCGGCAAGACGAGGAGACATAGCCGCTTCTTAAGGCAAGTGAAAGAGTGCCTTCTGGTTATCCGGCCATTGGCTTGCCTTAATCCCCGCGCAAAAAGCGCAGGGATGGCTCGGCGGCTCACCATTGTGTGCTGCAGAGAGAATCGCGCATGAGGGCAGGCTAAGGCCTGGAGGTTTAATTGATCACGAGACGTGCGCTGCTGGGGACTGTCGCGGGCGTTGCCGCCAGCGCCTTCTCACGCCTTCTGCCGGCCCAAGCGGATGCGCTCGACGCTTTTCGGCCGTCTTCGGCCGTCTCCCAAGCTCTGCGCAATGCGATTGATGGTTATCGGGCAGGGGATCTTGCTGCGGGCGATATGGTAGCCTCGACGATTTCTGAGCCGCTGGCCCGGATGGTTGGCGAATGGGTGGCCTTGCGCGCCAATGGCGACAAAGTGGGCTTCGAACGGATGTCTGCTTTTTTGAACGCGCATCGCGAATGGCCGACCGTGGCACTTATCCGACGCAGAGGCGAGGAGGCGCTTTACAAGGAGAAGCGCAGCGATGCTGATGTTTTGAATTTTTTCGCAATTCGCCCACCACTGACGCCAACGGGTCGGTTTCTGCAAGCGCTTGCGCTTAAAAGCGAGGGCCGCGTGAAAGAGGCGGCGGATGTGATCCGCAAATCCTGGCGTGAGGATTCCTACCCCAGCGATGTTGAGGCGGACCTTCTTGATCGCTTTGATGAGGCTCTTTCACCATCCGATCATCGCGAACGGATGGAAACGATGGTTGCTCAAGAAAATTGGGCTGCAGCCTTGCGGGCCTCCGAGAAGGCACAAGGTACGGCTCCTGCGCTCGCTAAAATCCGCATCGCGATTGGCAAACGAGATGCTGAGGCCGAAAAGCTCTTAAAGGCTGCACCTGCCGTTTTGAAATCAGATCCTGGTTTTATTCTCTCTGAAGCGCAGTTTTTGCGCCGCGCGGATCGGTTGGAAGATGCCTATGCCGCGCTCCAACGCTTGCCCAAGGATATGACTCCGCCGCGTGCGGAAGAGTGGTGGACCGAACGACGCGTTCTCGCGCGGCGCTTGGCGGACGCGCAGAAACTCGATCTCGCGGTCGATTTAATGAAACCTCATCCCGGTATGACACAGGCCGCGCTGGCCGATGCCGCCTTTATGGCGGGTTTGTTTACACTTGATCTGGCGGGCGACGCTGCAAAGGCTGAAGTATTTTTCAAAGAGTCCGAACAGAAGGCGACGCTTGAAGCGGGGCGGGTGCGTGCCGCCTATTGGATTGCACGCGCACGTAAAGCGCAAAATCTTGATCCGCAAGAGGCATTGATCCGCACACAGCGTGCGCCCTTGTCCTATTATGGACAACTCGCAAAGATTGAACTTAATCAAACATCATTGAGTTTTCGACCAACGCCTGAAGCGGATTTTGATCGTGCGGCCGGAGACCCTTTGTTTCAGGCTGTCATTTTATTGCTTGATGCGGATGGGGGAGATTTTGCCGCGCCGCTGGCGGCGGATCTCGCACAAAAACTGCCCGACGCACCAACGCTTGCGGCTTTGTCGTCTCTTGGTCATGCTTACAAGGATTTGCGTCTTGTGACGCTTGTGGGAAAAACAGCACTTCAACGCGGCTTTGGTTTTGATCTTGAAAACTGGCCCGTAGAAGGCTTCCCCTTGGCACCCAATCCGCCGCTCGAGCCTTCTCTCATCTATGCGATTGCTCGACAGGAAAGCACATTCGATCCGAATGCGCTCTCGCCAGCGGGTGCGCGCGGGTTGATGCAATTAATGGTACCGACCGCGCAGGAAACAGCAAAGAAAATGGCATTGCCATTCGCCGCGGAGCGATTGACGCGTGACCCGCCTTACAATGTCACGCTTGGCAGCGCACATCTGGCTGAGCTCGTTGAACTTTGGGGTGGCTCTTACTGCCTTGCGATCGCGTCTTATAATGCGGGTATTGGCAATGTTCGCAAATGGGTGCAGGCCAATGGAGATCCGCGCGACAAGGGAGTCGATCTCGTCCTGTGGATCGACAAAATTCCCGTCACGGAAACGCG
>CANGPA010000037.1 GCA_947455645.1 Hyphomicrobiales bacterium
ATCGTCTCACCTTCAAAAATGCCTTCGATCAATTTGCCGCCCGATGTGAGGCGGAAAATTTTCGGCAAAGGCCATGCAGGCGTGTAGCTCTCGAGCCGCTCAACAGCGCGTGGGCTTAAGATCAACATGCCATGCGCGGCTTCGCCGCCAAGCACTTTCTGCCAGGAATAGGTTGTGACATCGAGCTTTGGCCAATCAAGCGGTTGCGCAAAGGCGGCAGACGTCGCATCGCAAAAAGTGAGCCCTTTGCGATCGGCTTTGATCCAATCGGCATGCGGCACACGCACGCCCGACGTAGTGCCATTCCACGTGAACAGCAGATCGTGATCGGAATTGATGGCGTTCAGATCCGGCAGCGCACCATAAGGCGCTTTCATCACGCGGGCATCTTTGAGCTTTAATTGTTTGACGACGTCGGTAACCCAGCCTTCGCCAAAACTTTCCCAAGCGAGGCAATCGACGGGGCGCGCGCCGAGCATCGTCCACATCGCCATTTCGTAAGCGCCAGTGTCAGAGGCCGGCACGATACCGATGCGATAATCGGCGGGGACTTGGAGCACCTCGCGCGTGAGATCGATCGCGCGTTTCAGGCGCGATTTTCCGAGCTTCGCGCGATGCGAGCGGCCAAGGGCAGCGTTTTTGAGAGCGTCAGGGGTCCAGCCGGGGCGCTTTGCGCAGGGGCCGCTCGAGAATTGCGGATTGACCGGCCGCAAGCCGGGTAGCGTCTGTGTCATTGTTTACTCCATCCTCACAGATGGGCGTCCCTCGTTGGGGAGGGATGTCCCGCTGATGGAGTTACGGGAGCTTAGCTGCGCCGTCAATCCGGAAATGTCGGGATTGAGACAAAAAGGTTCGATTATTTTTTAGGCAGGCCCAGAAGAAGAAGAGCCGTGACGACATACGGGATTTATCGCAACATGAGACGAAATCGGGAATGATCCGCCATGACAAAGCCCCGCTCAAAGCCGCTGACCGCCGCGGAACGCAATGCCGCCTATCGCGCCCGTATGCGCGCGCAAGGCTTGCGGCAGGTGCAATTATGGGTGCCGGATTTGAAGAAGGCATCGACCTTAAAAAGATATCAAAAGGCCGCAGAAGCCATCAGCGCCTTCCCAAAAGAAGAGGCTGAGATCATGGCGTTTATCGAGGCCGCTATTGATTGGTCTGACACCTAATGCGTCGCGGCGCTTATGTCACCGTAGCCTTGCAAGCCGACCACGGAAAGCCGCGTCCCGCAATCATCATCCAAAATGATACGCTTCATCTGCCACAGTCCGTGGTGGTTTGTCCTCTCACCACAACCATCAATGCCAGTGCAGAACCGCTGCGCGTAACCGTTGAGCCAAATCGGCGCAACGGTCTAAAAAATCAAAACCAAATCATGCTCGATAAGATTGCGAGCGTTTCAAGAAGCAAAGTGGGAAGCGTTATCGGACATGCAGACGCTGCAACTCTACGACATGTAACTCAGGGCTTATTGGTACTTCTGAAACTCACCTAAACCCTTCACGCCGCTTTGCCGCGATAGCGTTTCACTTTGATGGAGGGTGCGCGGCGGCGAGCTTGGGCGATGTCATAGGCATTTTGCATCCGCATCAATGTTTCGAGTTTCAGGCCGAAGGCTTTCTCAATGCGGATCGCCATATCGGCCGAGAGCGATGCACGCTCGTTCAAAAAAGCCGACAAAGCCGGCCGCGTGACGCCGAGCGCCAAAGCGGCTTCGGTGACGGAGAGATTGTAAGGTTCAAGCAATAATTCCCGCACCACAGCACCCGGATGCGATGGGTTTTTCATCGTGATTTCAATGGACTCTGTCATTTTACCCTCAGTGGTAATCTTCAAAATCGAGATCAAGAATCACACCGCGAGACTCCTCGATATCGAAGGTGAGACGCCAATTTCGTGAAACTGAAAAACTCCACCGTCCTTTTCGATCTCCGGAAAGTCGATGAATGTGCCATTTCTCCACCGCCATCAGTTCGTCAATCCGCTTAACCGCACTCAAAAGCGTGATCATTCCTGCGAGTTTGGAAGCATGAACCGCTGGCAATCCCGATAAATCGCCGCGTTCAATAAAGCGCTTCAAGCCCTTATGTCGTATCGATCCAAACTTCATATCCTCTAACACCTCTTGATAAAAATGTAAAGCGTAACGCGACACTTTACATTTAGAGACGCTTTGATGAGGATCATGATACAGACGAAAAAAGCCGGTGATACCTGTCACATCGCACAGGGTGACAGGGTCCTGCTTTATCGATCAATCGAGGTCAGTTTTGATTTAGGCCGCAACGCTTGAAAGGGCGCTGACCACGTCATTAACGGCCTTTTCGACCAAGGCGCGATCATCCCCTTCCGCCATCACGCGGATGACAGGTTCGGTGCCAGACGGTCGAATAACGAGACGTCCATGATCACCCAAAGCGGCCTGCGATGAGGCGATCACCTCGACCACATGCTTGTCCTTCAAAGGCTGTCCGCTCTTATAGCGCACATTTTTCAGCACTTGCGGGAGCGGATCAAACAGATGACAGACTTCGCTCACAGGGCGACCGAGTTTCTTGACCATCGCCAGCACTTGGAGTGCTGCGACAAGACCGTCACCGGTTGTTGAATAATCGGACAAGATCATATGGCCCGATTGTTCTCCGCCAATGTTAAAACCATGCTCGCGCATATGTTCGAGCACGTAGCGGTCACCCACAGCGGTGCGTGCCAAACTAAGACCAATACCCCCGAGATAGCGCTCTAAACCGAGATTGGACATGATGGTGGCCACGACGCCGGGCTTTGACAGGCGGCCATCGTCTTTCCAGCTTTTGGCAATCACCGCCATCAACTGATCGCCATCAACCACTTGGCCTTTTTCATCAACGATGATCACACGATCCGCATCACCATCAAGTGCAATGCCGATATCGGCACGCATCTCGCGCACCTTATTGATGACGGCATTCGGTGCGGTGGAGCCGACATCCTTGTTGATGTTGAACCCGTCCGGTTCAATCCCAATCGGGAACACTTCGGCACCCAATTCCCACAGTGCTTCAGGCGCAACTTTATAGGCGGCGCCATTGGCGCAATCGATCACGATCCTGAGACCATCGAGATCCATCGTGCGCGGCAAGGTCCGCTTGGCAAATTCAATGTAACGCGCATGCACGCTCTCGATACGCTTGGCGCGACCCAACATGGCGGAGGCGGCCAGGCGACGATGAATATCACCATCAATCAGAGATTCGATTTCAAGCTCGGTTTCATCAGACAATTTGAAACCGTCCGGATCAAAGAGCTTGATGCCATTGTCTTCAAACGCATTGTGCGAGGCGGAGATCATGACACCCAAATCCGCGCGCATCGAGCGTGTGAGCATGGCCACGGCTGGTGTCGGCATCGGGCCCAACAACAACACATCCATGCCAACCGATGTGAAACCCGCGACCAATGCTGTTTCAATCATATAGCCGGAAAGACGCGTGTCCTTGCCAATCACGACGCGGTTGCGGTGCTCGCCACGACGGAACACAAGGCCCGCCGCCTGCCCCACCCGCAACGCAAGATCGGGGGTGATCACCGCATTCGCTTTGCCGCGAACGCCATCTGTTCCGAAATATTTGCGTGCCATGACCGGATTTTCCTTCTCACGCGGACGCCACAGATAAGCCTTGAGCCGCTGAAGGCCAAGCCAGAGGGCTCTCACAAATTATGTCGATGTTTAACAAACGAGGTCTGAACAAAGACTGAATGCAGAAACGCCCGGGCGGTGCCGGGCGTGGTTCGAGACGCATCGCGTGCCGCGATGCTCCTCACCATGAGGATTATTTTTTTCCTCATCCTGAGGAGCGCCGATTGGCGCGTCTCGAAGGACGGCGCAGATTACGCGCTCGGTTGCGGTTCCAAGCCCGTATCGGGCTCAGGACGCGGACGGCCCTTACCGGCCGACGGGACGGCTGAGGATGACTTCGAGGAGCCCCCATCACCATTGTCGCGCACCGGCGGCTTACCATCGAGAAGATCACGGATTTCATCACCCGACAGCGTCTCATATTCGAGAAGACCCTGCGCCAGCGCTTCGAGATCGTTTTTACGATCCGTCAAAATACGTGTTGCCTCAGAATATCCGGTTTCAACCAAGCGCCGAATTTCCGAGTCGATTTTCTGCGACGTTGCCTCAGACACGTTTTGCGTGCGTGCAACCGACATGCCCAAGAAGACTTCGTCCTGGTTCTCACCGTAAGACACATTGCCAAGTTCAGGCGAGAAGCCCCATTTCGTCACCATCATCCGAGCAAGGCGGGTTGCCTGCTCGATATCGGAGGCCGCACCGGAGGTGACCTTCTCGTGACCGAAGATCAATTCTTCGGCAACACGGCCACCCATCATGATCGCCAAGCGCGATGTCATCTGCTCGAGCGACATTGAGAGCTTGTCGCGCTCCGGCAATTGCATGACCATGCCGAGCGCACGACCGCGCGGAATGATCGTCGCTTTGTGCACAGGGTCTGTTGCCTTCACATTGAAAGCGCAGATCGCATGACCGGCTTCGTGATAGGCGGTGAGTTTTTTCTCATCTTCCGTCATCACAAGCGTGCGACGCTCGGCACCCATCATCACCTTGTCTTTGGCGTCTTCAAATTCGCTCATCGTCACGATGCGCTTGCCGCGCCGCGCCGCAAGCAAGGCCGCTTCATTGACGAGGTTCATCAGATCGGCGCCAGAGAAGCCCGGCGTGCCGCGTGCGACCGTTTTAAGATCGACATCGGGAGCGAGCGGCACTTTGCGCACATGGACTTTCAAAATCTTCTCGCGGCCCATCACATCGGGATTGGGCACAACGATCTGACGATCGAAACGGCCCGGACGCAGAAGCGCAGGATCAAGAACGTCCGGACGGTTTGTCGCCGCAATCAGAATAATGCCTTCATTGGCTTCAAACCCATCCATCTCGACCAGCAATTGGTTGAGCGTCTGTTCACGCTCATCATTGCCGCCGCCAAGACCGGCGCCACGATGACGACCCACCGCATCGATTTCGTCGATGAAGATGATGCATGGTGCGTTTTTCTTGGCTTGCTCGAACATGTCACGCACACGCGATGCGCCAACACCGACAAACATTTCAACGAAGTCGGAACCCGAAATCGTGAAGAAGGGCACGTTCGCTTCGCCAGCGATAGCGCGTGCGAGCAGTGTCTTACCGGTGCCCGGAGGACCGACCAGCAACACGCCGCGCGGAATACGGCCACCAAGGCGTTGGAATTTTTGCGGATCACGCAAGAACTCGACAATCTCTTCGAGATCTTCCTTTGCTTCATCAACGCCCGCGACATCAGAGAAGGTCACGCGGCCATGCGCTTCGTTGAGCAATTTGGCTTTCGATTTGCCAAAGCCCATCGCTTTGCCGGACGCGCCCTGCATCTGACGCGACAGGAAGAACCACGCGGCCATGACCACAATCAAAGGCAACCAATTGACGAGCAGAGCGAGATACCAAGGCATCCCTTCGCTTGGCGGTTTGGCGGCGAAATTCACACCCTTGGCCGACAGACGCGACACCAAGGTCGGGTCATTGGGGGCATAGGTCGAGAAGGGCCGACCATCGGTCAGCGTGCCAGAAATATCATTTCCTGAAATCGTCACACCGGCGATCCGTCCGGAATCAACGTCGGAGAGGAACTGGCTATAGCTCAGATCCTGCGATCCATTGCGTGAACCGGGGCTCTGGAAGAGCGTGACCAGCGCGAGGACAAGAAGGAAAATGATTACCCAGAGGGCAAAATTGCGGACATTCGGATTCATGGGACTGAAAGTCACCTTTCTCGGACCGGAACGCCATGCACCGCGCTCGGGTTTCAGTCTCTCTATTTAAGCACCCGATGGCCCCTTGCCAAGGGAAAGCCGAGACCTTCTCGGCGGTTCCCGTGAAATCGTGATGCCGCCTTGGCGATCCAGCGCAATAATGGCGCCGCCAAGCGACCTTTGAAGTGATTTTCCGGCGCGCGACGCATCGCTGAAGGCCGCATGCAGGGCTTCAAGCCGGTTGAGTTCCAATGCCGCACCATCCGAGACGCGGCGAATGGCTGCACCAATCAGACGAATGCCAATCTCGGCAGGCTCCGCCAAAACGCCCGGTGTAAAGCGCTCCCCGGCCGTTGCCGGCACGCGCAAAGCCCTCTCCGCATCATCGACCACGCGCTCCAGCGCTTCATCGGCGCGCCGCATCCGCTCGGCAAAGCGCGTAAGGCGGGCGGTATCAAGCCCTTCGCGATTGAGCACTTCGGCCGCCGCACGCAGACGCGGCCGCGCAAAGCGCTGGTTAACATTGGACGGATCTTCAATCGGCAGAAGGCCTGCTGCCGAAACCGTGGCACGCAACCGCGCCGCAGCGATCGCCAGAAAGGGGCGAAACAGAATGAGGTCGTCGGTTAAGGGCGTCTCGCTCGCCATGCCGGCAAGACCCGACAGGCCCGACCCGGCGGCAAGCCGCAACAAGACGGTTTCCGCCTGATCATCAGCATGATGGGCGGCAATGATCACACGAATACCAACCGCGCGCGCATAATCAGACAGGAGACGATAGCGCGCATTGCGCGCGGCTTCTTGAATGCCTTGCGACGGTTTCTCGCCTTCCCATTTCAAGATCCGGTGCGGCAAACCCAAACGCGTGGCCACACGCCCGACCATCGCGGCTTCTTCAGCCGCTTCCGGACGCAAAGCATGATCGACGCTGGCAACGGTGACGCGTGGACGGGTTTCTTGCTTTTCTTTCGCCCAGCGCGCTGTGACGCTTAAGAGCGCCAAGGAGTCAGCACCGCCCGATACGGCAAGCAGAATGTGAGATTCGGATTCAACGGGAGACAGGAGCGCACGCACTTCATCCGCGCCAAGCGGCTCAACGGAAGAAAGAGCGCGCGTTGCTTTCAACACCCAGCCCCTTTTTGTGCTTTTTCAACACGGGCCTTCAAAGCGGCATCGGCATCGGGAAAACGTTTTCCGAATTCGCCAAAGGTTGCGCAGGCTTGCGGCTTTTGTCCCATGCTCACAAGCGCATCGCCCAATTTGGCAAAAGCCAAAGGCGCTTGTTTGCTGCTTGCATAGGTCTTGGCAACATTGAGATAGTTTTGCGCCGCCTCGGGATAGCGCTTTAAGCGATAATCCGCATCACCTGACAGAATAAGCGCATCGGGCACCAGCGGATCTTTCGGATAGGATTGTACAAGGGAGCGTGCGAGCGCGCTCGCTTGTTCATAATCGCCCGACGCGAGAGCAGACCGCGCATCGGCAAGCGTTGATTTGGCATCCGCAGGCTTTGCCGGTTGAGCGGGGGCATTTTTCGCATTAGCGGCTTGCGCGGCGAGCGTGCCATTATTGGCCGGTGCAACAGGCGCGTTCTTCGCCGTGGATGACAGATTGAGCGGTGCAGACCCTTGCTCGGTATTGCTGGATTTCGAAGTGGATGGCGCGGGCGCTACCTTTGAATCTTGCGATTTTGAATCTTGGAATCGCATTTCAACATCTTGCTCGAATTTTTTCAGCGAATCTTCGAGCTTCTTATTGGCAAATTGCAATTCTTCAACCTGACCGGATAATTGGCGGATTTGTGCCTCTAGCCGATTGATACGGACAACATAATCACCGTCTTGCGTGGCGTCCTGCGCATAGGCGCTCGCCGTCAGCGTCATAAAAAACACAACACAGATTGACCGAAAAAGCCGAGCAAACATCACAAATCGGGCAAGCATCGAAGGAATGACTCCTTAAAACAAGATCGGCGCGGGATAACCCGCGCCGGTGACCATATTATGGCGACGGTTAAACCGTCTGATCAAAACCGGCGCGCGGATCAGTTTCCGCCTGAAAGCGTTGTGACGGCGCGACGATTCTGCGACCAGCAGGAGATATCGTCACACACGGCCACGGGCTTTTCCTTGCCCCAGCTTTTGGTGGATAGACGCGAAGCCGCAACACCCTTCGAGACCAGATAATCGCGCGTGGTTTGCGCACGACGCTGGCCGAGCGCGAAATTATATTCACGCGTGCCACGCTCATCCGCATGACCCTCGATCAGAATTTTATAAGAGCCATATTGGTTGAGCCATTGCGCCTGCTTTTCAAGCGTCGCCGTTGCGGTTGGCGTCAGATCCGATGAATCGCTTTCGAAAAACACGCGATCACCCACTGAGTCTTGGAAATCCTGCGTGCTGCCAGGTGTAGCAGAGCCCCCGCCAATGCTCGCCATATCACCGGTGCCTGTGGTGGCTTTGTCATTGGCGCATGCGGTGAGCATCAGCGTTGCGCCAATCGCGAAGGCGAATTTCAATGCGCGAACGGAAGCGATACGATCTAAACTTATGCCTGCCACCATGGTGCCTGCTCCTCAAAAAAATACGGATAAAACGCGTTGCGCACGATTTAAGGTGCGGATGGTTAACAGAGGGTTCCTGAATTTCATTGAAAGCCGACGTTTTAAGAGGCCACGACGGCGGACGCAGTTATGGTTAATGAATGGTCAAAACTCATGGTTAACCAAAAGCTAAAATCCATGGTTAATGAAGCGTTTAAATTCATAGTGAACAAACCGTAAATGAGACGTGAAACAACAAAAAGGCCCGGAAAACCGGGCCTTTTAACTGCGATGAATTGTTTAAGCCGCGAAAGCGTCGAGTGCGATGCGTTTACTCGGTTGGCTTCAATTGCTTGAGCTTGGCAAAGACGGAGTCAACATCGAGCTCGTCCTCAGCCTTCTCGGCCTGTGGCGCGGCAAAGCCCGCGAACGGCTCAAGCTGTTCTTTCGATGTTGTGACTTCTGCCGGAAGAAGCGTGTGTGCCGCTTCGGGTGCCGCCACTGTCTTGTCTTTTGACGCGCGATTGACTTCGAAATCGAGATCGATCTGAGAGCACAGTCCCAAGGTCACAGGATCCATCGGCTGCAATTGAGCCGAGTTCCAATGGGTACGATCACGAACCTGCTGGATCGTGGTCTTGGTGGTGCCCACAAGACGCATGATCTGCGCGTCTTTCAATTCCGGATGGCTGCGCAACAACCATAAAATCGCATTCGGACGATCATGGCGACGCGAGAGCGGTGTGTAACGCGGTCCTTTGCTGCGCTTACGTTCAGGCAGACGCACTGACGAGACTTTGAGCTTCAAGCGGTAATTCGGATCCGCCTCACCCTTCTCGATTTCATCGCGCGTGATTTGCTCATACATCACCGGGTCCATGCCCTTGATGCCGGCCGCCACTTCGCCATCGGCAATGCCTTTCACCTCAAGCGGGTGAAGATGGCAGAATTCTGCGATCTGTTCGAAGCTCAGGCCCGTGTTGTCAACGAGCCATACGGCCGTTGCCTTGGGCATCAATGGACTTGCAGTCATGTCGGCATGCTCCTCGAAATCCGTTCCGGTCAACGCCACGCATAGGATCGCCCGCGCTCCGACCGGTGTTTTTCGAACCGGAGCCCCGTTAGGCGATCAGCTTGGCGGGAATATACCTCATATAAGTGCAAGCGCTGTCGGGTGCAATCGGTTCCTGACCCTGAATTTTCAGGGAGTCAGGATGATTTTTCCGATATGGGCACTGGATTCGAGCATTTCATGGGCTTTGGAGGCCTCAACAAGCGGGAATGTCGCATGAATTTGCGGGCGGATCGTCCCCGCGGCCAAAAGCGGCCAGACCTGCTCATGCAGGGCGCGCGCGATCGATGCCTTTTCCTCCACGCTCCGCGGGCGAAGGGTCGAGCCGGTATGGACCAGCCGTTTGAGCATCACAGGCAGAAGATCAAGCTCCCGCTTTGAACCGGCCTGAAAGGCGATCTGGACGATGCGGCCATCGCGCGCGGCGATGGCGTAATTTTTTTGTATGTAATCCCCGCCGACCATATCGAGGATGACATCGACGCCCCGATCATGGGTGAAGGCTTTCACCTCGGCCACAAAATCCTGCGTGCGGTAGTTGATCGCGTGATCCGCACCCAATGCGCGACAGGCCGCGCATTTCTCGTCACTGCCTGCGGTCACAATCACAGTTGCGCCGAAGGCTTTTGCGAGCATGATCGCCGTTGTGCCAATGCCCGATGTGCCGCCATGAACGAGCAACGTCTCGCCTTTTTTCAAAGCGCCACGTTCGAACACATTGGTCCAAACGGTGAAGAAGGTTTCGGGAATGCCGCCCGACTCAATGAGACTCAAGCCTTGCGGCACCGGCAGCGCGTTGGTTTCGTGAACGGTGCAATAGGCCGCGTAACCACCGCCAGGCACAAGCGCGCACACCGCATCGCCAATACGAAAGCGCGTGGCATGTTCGCCGCAGGCCACCACGACGCCCGCAATTTCAAGCCCGGGAATATCGGATGCGCCAGGCGGTGGCGGATAGCCGCCTTTTCGTTGCAAGACATCCGGACGATTGACGCCAGCTGCCGCGACTTTGACAAGGATTTCACCGGGCCCCGCTTTAGGCAGCGCGCGCTGTTCAGGAACGAGAGCCTCCGGACCGCCGGGATGGGGCAAGCCGATACAGGTCATAGACTCTGGAAGATTACTCATCGTGGTGCCCCCTGCGGTGATCAACCTTGCTTGTAAGACCATCTTGAGAAAAAGACGAACTCCGCTCTATGATCACGAGTGATGGGCTTTGATGCAAGTTGATAACTCTGACCCGGTGTTGAGTGTGATGTCCGATCCCTTTTTCGAAGAACCGCGCAAAAAACCGAAGATGGTTCATGAGATTGGACAAGATCTCGCGGCGATTTCAATTGCCGAACTTGATGACCGTATTGCGGCGTTAAAAGACGAAATTCAACGTCTTGAAGCCGAAAAAGCCAAGAAATCCGCGGTGATGGCCGCTGCCGACGGACTCTTCAAAACGCGCTGATTTAGCGCGCGTTAACCGTAAATATAGTCTTAATGAGCGAAACTGCATTTTCTGCGTTATCATGCTGAAGTGGAAACTTATCGGCGTGTAGCTTCATCGGACACAATAACGATGTTGCGAAACAGAAACGGGCTCATCCATGGCGGATGTTAAACCAATCCATCGCGCGCAAAGCGCGGAAACCATTGCCTTCGGACGCGATTTTGCGTCAACCGAAGCCTTTAAGAGTTTGTTCCGCGAAGGCATGACGCTTGTGGAGGATGCCGCCGCCTATCTCGACGGCCCTGGCCGCGATGAGGCGCGCCGTCTGCCGCGCTTATCCGCACTCGCTTACGCGAATGAGAGCATGAAATTGACCACAAGGATGATGCAACTCGCCTCTTGGTTGTTGGTGCGCCGTGCGGTTGCCGAAGGCGAAATGACCGAAGAGAGTGCAACAGCACAGATCTCGCGCTTGCGGATCAACAAAAATGAAATTCCGGTTACGGCCGCGCAGATCAAGGGTTTGCCCAAACGCCTGATCGAACTCATTCAACACTCCATCCGCCTGCAAGATCGTGTCGCGCATGCCGACACAATCATGAAAACAGCAGCGGAATCGGAACCCGTGATCGCAGGACGTAATGCGGTGGCGCTTCAGCACCTTCTGCTGCGCTCGGCCTTTACGCGTGGCGAAGCGCGCCCGTAAGTGATCACGCGCCCTGCGTGGCGTTCCGCCGCTAGAAAAAGATCCAAAACAAAAAAGCCCCGGTTGATGCCGGGGCTTTTTGTATGAGATGCGCGACGCGCTTATTTCTTGCTGGCGATGCCGAGACCTTCGAAGCGCTTGTTGAAGCGCGAGACACGGCCGCCACGATCCAAAATCGTGGTGGAGCCGCCGGTCCAGGCCGGATGCGAGTTCGGATCAATATCGAGCTGCATCGTGTCACCCTCTTTGCCCCAAGTGGAGCGGGTTTCGAAGCTCGTACCATCGGTCATGACGACCTTGATCGTGTGGTAATCGGGATGAATTTCGGCCTTCATGATCAATCGTCCTTCCAAAGAGCGTCTTCCGGAGGGTGTGCACAATAAAATTTGGCACTCTCCGCCCGGGTCTGAATTCGCGGAAGCCGTGCGTATAGCGGATGACATTCCGCGACACAAGTCAGGTCTGGACAAGATCAGCATTCGGCGCGAAGAAGCGGGCATGACCGCTCCTCAATCCACCGATTCCGCGTCTGGCACCCGTCAAAAGACCTCGCTCAAGGCGCTCCTCCCCCTCCTGCCCTATGCGCTCCGGTATCGTGGCCGCATTATCGCGGCCCTGATCGCGCTTATCCTCGCCTCGGGCTCGACGCTGGCCATTCCGCTGGCGGTGCGCCGGATGATCGATTTCGGCTTCTCGGCCGAGGGCGCGGGGCTGATCGACAAATATTTCGCGATGATGATCGTGGTTGTGACCCTGCTCGCGGCCGCCTCCGCCTCGCGCTATTATCTTGTGATGACACTGGGCGAGCGGGTGGTGGCCGATATCCGGACCGCCGTGTTTGATCATCTCACCCGTCTTGATGCGGGGTTTTACGACACGGTGAAATCGGGCGAGATTGTCTCGCGACTCTCCGCTGACACAACGCAACTCAAGAGCGCTTTTGGCGCCAGCGCCTCCGTGGCTTTGCGCAATTTCGTACTCTTTATCGGTGCGGGCAGCATGATGGTTTACACAAGCCCAAGGCTGTCGGGCCTTGTGGCGCTCGCTATTCCGATCATCGTCTTGCCGCTTGTGGCCTCGGGCCGCAGCGTGCGGCAGCGCGCGCGGATCGCGCAAGATCGCTTGGCCGATGCCTCCGCTTTTGCCACCGAGGCGATCGGCGCGATGCGTGTGATGCAAGCCTTTGTCGCGGAAGCGCCTACGCTCAAGCGCTTTGCGGATGCCGCTGAAGAAGCCTATGACACCGCCCGCATGGCGACCCGCGCGCGCTCCTTGCTGACCGGTATCGGCATCGCCCTCGTCTTCTCAAGCGTCGTCGGCATTCTTTGGTATGGCGCACAGGATGTTTTGGCGGGACGTCTGTCGGCGGGCACGCTTTCGCAATTCGTCCTCTTTGCGGTTCTGGCCGCGAGCTCCTTAGGCGAACTCTCGCAAGTGTGGGGCGAGATTAGCGCTGCGGCGGGCGCTGCGGGACGATTGGCAGAATTGCTTGCGATTAAACCAGCCATCCGCGCGCCAGAACATCCGCAACAATTGCCGGAGCCACCGCTCGGCACGATTGCGTTCGACAAGATCAGTTTCGCCTATCCGACCCGCAAAGACGAGATCGTGTTGAGAGATGTCAGTTTTGACGTGAAGAAGGGCGAGCGCGTTGCGATTGTAGGCCCTTCAGGCGCGGGCAAAAGCACCGTGATGCAATTGCTCTTGCGCTTTTATGATCCGTCATCGGGGGCCATTTCTGTTGATGGTGTTCCGATACAAAATCTTGATCCACGTGACTTGCGCCGTCGCATTGCTTTTGTGCCACAAGACAGCGTGGTGTTTGGTGCGACCATTGCCGAAAACATCCGCTATGGATCACCCGATGCGACGAACGAAGCACTTCATGCGGCAGCCGATCAGGCGATTGTCGATGCTTTCGTCAAACAATGGTCCGAGGCGTATGACACGCGCATCGGCGAACGCGGTATCACGCTTTCGGGCGGTCAACGCCAACGCATTGCGATTGCGCGCGCGATTTTGAAAGACGCTCCCATCTTGCTGCTTGATGAAGCGACATCAGCGCTTGATGCGGAGAGTGAAACGCTTGTTCAAGCCGCCCTTGATCGTTTGATGGAAGGGCGCACGACCCTTGTGATTGCGCATCGTCTCTCAACCATCGTCAAAGCTGATCGCATTCTTGTGATGGATCAAGGGCGCATTGTTGAGGAAGGCGATCACGCAACGCTTGTCGCCAAAGGCGGACTTTATGCGCGCTTGGCCGCACTGCAATTTGAAACCAGCATGTGAAAGCCCTCACCGGTCAGTGAGTTTCAACTCGATGCGGCGGTTGCGCTTGAGGGCGTCTTCGCTTTCACCCAATTCGATGGGTTGGAACTCGCCAAAACCCGCTGCCATGAGCCGCGTGGGCTGAACGCCTTTCGAGACGAGATATTGCACGACGGAAATGGCGCGCGCGGCGGATAATTCCCAATTTGATTTGAATTGCCCCGCGCCGCTGACGGGCTTTTTGTCCGTATGGCCATCAACCCGCAAGATCCACGGAATATCGGGCGGAATCTCGCCATCAAGTTCAATCAATGCTGATGCGAGCTTATCGAGTTCGGTTTTACCCGCATTGCTCACCGCCGCAGAGCCCACATCAAAAAACACTTCCGATTGGAACACGAACCGATCTCCCACCACGCGCACATCGGAGCGGTTGGACAGGATTTGGCGCAAGCGACCAAAAAACTCTGAGCGATAGCGCGCCAGCTCTTGCACCTTTTGTGCAAGAGCCACATTCAGCCTTTGGCCAAGATCAGCAATCTTGGCCTGGCTTTCACGATCGCGCGATTCAGACGCGTTCAACGCGTCTTCAAGGGCTGCGAGTTGCCGACGCAATGCATTGATCTGCTGATTAAGCGCTTCGACTTGCGCCAGAGCGCGTTCCGAAATTTGCCGTTGTGCGTCAAGATCGCGATTGAGAGAGGCCATTTGACCGCTTGCATCCGGCGCCGGCGTCAAACCACCACTACCCGCGAGCAGTCCTTCGAGACGTTTGCGCTCGGTCTCGGATGCGTTGAGCGTATCGCCTAAAAGCGTGAGATTATCTTCGAGATTTTTACGGTTCACACGCTCAAGCGCGAGGAGATCGGTGAGTTCCGAAATCTGCCGCGTGAGTTTTTGCAACGCGGTGTCCTTGTCGGTCACCTGTTGGCTTAAGAAAAACTGCGCGACCATGAAAACGGTGAGCAAAAAAACAATCGCGAGCACGAGCGTCGACAATGCATCGACGAATCCGGGCCAGTAATCGATTCCACGCTCGCGGCGCCCCAGACGGGCCATTGCTTAGTCCTTCCCCTCTATCGCTTTATGAAGCGCAGAAAGAACTTTCTTGATCTCGGCTTCGCGCACGGCCTGCGCCTCCACCCAATCGCGCACCAATTGCTGCTCCGCGCGCATATTGGCAACAATCGACTGAATACCGGCTGCGAGATTTTCAATGGCGGCAACATTGGCGGCTGCAAGACTGGGCTCGGGAAGACCATCCACCGCACCCGTTGATGACAAGACCGGCGTGCCCCCTTCTGGCCCTGCGATTGAAGCCAACCAATTTTCGAGCTGTTCATAAAATTGGTTTTGTGCGTGACCGGCTTGCAAATCGAGAAACCCAAGAATGAGCGAGCCCGCAAGACCAAAAAGCGAGGACGAGAATGAAATGCCCATGCCACCCAATGGTGCGGCCAGGCCCGCTTTCAATTCTTCAAACATCAACGCGGCATCGGTGCCCGTCTTCATTGATTGAATGACTTTGCCGACCGAGCCAACGGTTTCAAGCAGACCCCAAAACGTTCCCAGCAAACCCAGAAACACAAGAAGTCCGGTGAGATAACGGCCGGTATCGCGCGCTTCATCAAGACGCATGCCGATTGTATCGAGAATGGCGCGCAAGGATAAAGGCGAAAGCGCATCGCGTTTTGAACGACCGGCAAGCATGCGTGCCATAGGCAGAAGCAAAACCGGCTCGCGATCAATCACAAGACCCGTATCACTCTCTAAAAACGCATTTGCCCATTCCACCTCGCGAAAGAGTCGCGTGACTGCGCGGAACGACAACACAATGCCGATGGCCAAGACACCAAAGATCAACGCGTTCAAAGAAGGATTGGCGCTAAAGGCCTGTACGATCTGGCGGTAGAGAATAAAGGCGATGAAAGCGCCAAGAACCAGAAACACCGCCATCCGGACGATATAGGCGGAGGGGCTGCTCAATGGCATCGTGTCTTTTGCGCGAAACATAAAACCTCCCTCAAGCGTTCTCTATGTTCGCCGCTTCGCACCAAAGGTTCAAGGTCTTGACAGATGAAAATTCACATCCGTCAAAAAGACATACGCAAAAAATGACCGATCAGCGTGCGCCGACCGCCGCTACCGTCTGGGCCAAGCTTTTGTGGATATTCGTATTGGCGGCAACAAGCGACGCACTGTCAACGCGATACTCTTGGCCCTGAAGATCCGTGACAAATCCGCCAGCCTCGCGCACGAGAACTACACCGGCCGCAACATCCCATGAATTCAAACCCGTCTCCCAAAATCCATCAAGACGGCCAGACGCCACATAAGCCAGATCAAGGGCAGCAGACCCCAAACGGCGGATGCTCGCGGTCTTATCCATCATGGTCGTCATCTCGGCCATGAATTGCGGAAAACGCGCGCGTGCGGAAGGCGATATGCCGGTACCCACCAAACAATCGGCCAAGTCTTTGCGAGCGGACACGCGCAAACGACGATTGTTTAAAAATGCGCCTTTACCTTTTTCGGCGATGAACAATTCATCCTTGATGGGATCATAAACAACACCCGCAAAATAAGCGCCATCGCGCTCCAGCGCGACGGAAATCGAAAAATGCGGAACGCCATGCAAAAAATTCAACGTGCCATCGAGCGGATCAATATGCCACCGATTGGCCGTATCCTTGCCTTCGATGATGCCGCTTTCTTCCATCACGAATCCGAAATCGGGACGCGCCTTCAAAAGAGCTTCATGCAGAATTTTTTCTGACTTGTGATCGGCAATGCTGACGAAATCGCCGGGCCCTTTGCGCGAGACCTGCAGATTTTCGATTTCACCGAAATCACGCCGCAACCCTTTTGCAGCTTTCAAAACAGCATCGACCATCACGGTCATGAGCGGAGAACGGATCACGATATCGGCCTTTCAAACAGCAACAGGGCGTTTGGTGATGAACCTTTTACAGTTCGCGCGCGACGCCCCTTGCCCTGCTTGAACACCTTGAGCCGCAAAGCGTCAAGTGCGGGACATCTGCAAGGCGCGCACTCAGCGCTCGGGACGGCGTGCCGCTTTGACACGCTCGACCGCCTGACGCATGGCCTCAGCGGGGCCTTCAGGCGCATCAAGCACGGCTGCGCCAAAGGCCACAAATTCGGCACCGGTTTCGGCAAGGGGTGTGGCCATTTCAAGATCGCTGGCAAAGGCCACGCAGGGCGTTTGAAACAATTCCGCCCACCATTCGACGCGTTCGAGCACGGCAGAAGACAGGAGGATGGACCCATCCGCCCGCGGTTCGCCAAACATCACATAATCAGTGCCGGCCTCGGCCACTTCCATCGCATCATGGCGGGCTTTTAATCCACCCACACCGATGATGCGATCCATCGGTTTCAACACCGCCATCACCTCAGACAGATTTGCCGATGTTGAAAGATGAACACCATCCGCACCAACACGCGCGACCAGTTCATAAGCATCCACCAACAAAAGCGCCGCACCGCGCGGCTGCACCAGAGCGGCAATTGTTTTGGCGTGGTTGATACGGGCGCGGTCATCCTCTCCCATGACGGGAAGAACGACCGCATCCACGGGTGACACATCAAGCGCGGACTGCAAAGCTGCACAGAGGCGCTCTGCATCCGCCTCTTTCGGCGCAAAGAGTACGAGACGCGCATCTTCGGCCATGATGATTAAACCCTGTTCTTTCTTCGATCAGCCGAAAGCCGGATCGAGCTTGCCCGCGGCATAGAGCTTGGCCATTTCGGCAAGCGTATGGACGCGACCAATTTTCGAGGCTTTGCCTGCGGTGCCGAACTCTTCAAAGCGCTGCTTGCAGAGATTGGTCATCGCATCCATTGCGGGTTTCAGATA
>CANGPA010000038.1 GCA_947455645.1 Hyphomicrobiales bacterium
ATTGATTATGCATGGGGCGGCACGCTCGCGGTCACGATGAAACGCTTGCCCTATCTGCGCCGCTTGCGCGCGGGTCTTTACACCGCCTGCGGCTATTCGGGGCAGGGGGTTGGCACCGCAAGTTTTGCCGGCAAGGTTTTGGCCGAAGCCATCATCGGCGACACCGCGCGCTTTGATGTTTTTGCACGTCTGCCCGCACCACCTTTTCCGGGTGGTAAACTCTTGCGCTATCCCACACTGGTGCTTGCGATGACCTGGTTCGCCCTGCGCGATCGGTTGTGAGCGCTCTTACTCCTGATCGATCTTTCGTAAGATTAGGCCGCGCGATGAGGCGAGCGGGTCATATCACCACGTCCCTCTAACAGTCCGGCAATCGATATATCCTCGTCAAGCAACGCCCAGTGAAGTCCGTGAGGACTTAAGGTGAACGCTAAGCGTTGTTCAGTTGTGGCCTCGGCAAGTTTTGGAAACCACTCAAGCGGTATGCCCAGTGTTCGCCCGTCAGAAAGCGAAACCCACATTGTATTCGTCTCAAATCGAATTTCAGTTGCCGAAATGGTCATGCCAAGCATTCTCGATTAAGGTCTGTTTTTGACGAACAGCGTCGATGATAACACGAATTTCTTCCTTTCTGAACCCTGAATTCCAAGCAAGCGCTACGACCGGTTTGATCCAGACCTTGGCCTCACTGGGTCCGCGCAAGGCATGGATGTGAAGGGGCTCCCGTGGATCCCCTTCATTTGAATAGAAAAAATATCTAATTCCGTTTGATCGGAAAACGGTAGGCATTAGTCCCGCAAATATCGATGGATGTTATCCCCTAAATTTACCGTTTTGATTTCGAACAACAAGCGACCGTAAGTTGTAACAGCCGTCATTCTCTCACCGCTTTTGGGCCAAACCCTGCAGAACATGTTGCACCACGGTTGCTGCCGCAATCGCGGTGATATCGGCATGATCGTAAGCGGGTGCCACTTCCACAACATCCATGCCGCGCCAATCAAGATCCATGATCTTGTTGAGCGCCATGAGTAACTGCGCAGATGTGAGGCCGCCGGAAACCGGTGTTCCGGTGCCGGGTGCAAAAGCGGGATCAAGCACATCAATATCAACTGTCAGATAAGCGGGCTTTGATCCCACGCGCTGTCTGATCGCATCAACCATGCCATTGATCCCGATCTCTTGGCAGCGATAGGCATCGATCATGTCCACACCGCAGGTTTCCGGTGCGATGGTGCGAATTCCGATTTGAATGGAATGCGCGATATCAATCAGCCCTTCGCGCACGGCTTCGCGCACAAAACTTCCATGTGAAAATCCATCCGGTCCCGGATCCCACGTGTCTTGATGCGCATCAAATTGCACCAAAGCGAGTGGGCCATGTTTATCGCGATGCGCGCGCAACAATGGCAGTGTGATCGCGTGATCACCGCCCAAGGTCACAAGCGTGACACCGGCATCGAGAAGAGGACGTGCTGCGGCTTCAATCATCTGAGCTGCGTGTTGAGGCCGCGCATGGTCAATCACACAATCGCCCCAATCAATCACGCGCAATTGCTCGAACGGATCGCGTGCGGAGGGATATTGCGGATCGCCGTCAAAAATCGCCGACGCACGGCGGATCGCTTGTGGTCCAAAACGCGCGCCGGGTCTATTGGACGTGGCGCAATCAAACGGCACACCCCAAATCGCAACATCGACGTCCGACAACTCACGCGTGAAACGACGCCGCATGAAAGAGAGCGCACCCGAAAAGGTCGGCTCCAGCGCGCCGCCTGTCAAACTGCCGGTAAACGCATGGTCTGTCTTGTAGTGGGTCATAAATTGATACTCGAAGCTAAAATTGAGGATCAGATAAAGCTGTTCTCAGTCATCAAAGCCGGTCGTTAAAGACCACATCAACCGGTTTTATAACTCGAATACTTTGCAAACATGCAAATCGATGAGGATCAAGAGGGCACATCAAGCCGAAATCCCGTTTCATCCTGAATGAGACGTTTGATCAGGGTTTGAAGCGCCGTCATCACCCCGTCAGCCGAAGAATTTAACGGCACACCATCAAGCGCCATCACGTGAGTCACGAGCCGCACCGAATTCGTCGCAAAAACGAGATCAGCCCCATAAAGATCACGCGGATGAAGTGGCTTTTCAATCGCTTCCACGCCAAGCGCGCCCGCATGGTCCAAAATCAGCGCCCGCATAATGCCGGGCAAGAGCGCTCCGGTTGCAGGCGGAGTCATGACTGTTGAACCAGACACCGCGAAGAGATTGGCCATCGCGGTTGAAGCCACATGCCCCGAACCATCCAGCATCAGCGCATCATCGGCCGCTTTTTGTTTGGCCTCATCAAAGGCCATAATTGAATCAAGATAAGAGAGTGTTTTATGCGCGCTCGAAGGGCTTGTGGCATGGCGGCGAATGGATGAGGTTGCAAGGCGTGCGGTGCCAAAGGCCATCGTCTGTGTCCAAGGCGAACGGGTTGCCCATAGATTTGGCGTTTGCGGTTCGGGCAATGCAAGGCCGCGCTGTCCTGCGCCGCGGCTGACGGAAAGACGGATCACGCATGGGCTTTTGTCGGCACCGGCAAGCTCAGCCACTGCGCGCGCCAGCACCGCGCGATCAAGCGGCAGGCGAAACCGCGCGGCGCTCGCCATCAATCGGTCAAGATGCGCATCGGCGAGAAACGCTTTCCCCTCAAAAGCGGGCAGGGTTTCAAACAGCCCATCACCCAGCGTTAATCCGCGGTCGGACGTCAGCAGAGTCATGCCGTCGTCTTCGCTGATCTGTCCTCTATGCCAGAGCATCGCGGCGCGCTCCTGCTGCCAATTCGAGAAAATTACCAATCAATTCGTGCCCATGCGGGGTCAACACGGATTCAGGATGAAACTGAACGCCAAATGTCAGATGGGTCTTATGGGAGAGGCCCATGATTTCCCCC
The DNA here is from genome assembly GCA_947455645.1 of Hyphomicrobiales bacterium. GTDB lineage: Bacteria > Pseudomonadota > Alphaproteobacteria > Rhizobiales > Beijerinckiaceae > CAIUPE01. The sequence continues at coordinate 2,939 of CANGPA010000038.1, forward strand.
GCTTCAGAGCGCGCGGTCACGCGCAGGTCAGAAGGCGTTTCATCGCCAAGCGCAACTATCAGCGCATGATAGCGACCGGCCGAAAGCGGGGCAGGCAGGCCCCGAAACACGCCACTGCCATCATGATGAATGAGGGAGGCGCGTCCATGCATCGGCTCACGCGCCCGGCCGATTTTGCCCCCAAATGCGGCACCAATACATTGATGCCCGAGGCAGACGCCGAGAATAGGGATTTGACCTGAAAAGTTTTTGATAATCGGCACGGATAATCCCGCCTCATCGGGGCCGCAGGGGCCGGGCGACAAGATGATCGCCTCCGGATTGAGCGCGGCAATGCTGGCCAGACTGCCTTCATCATTGCGTTGCACGCGGGTCGTTGCGCCCAGTTCTTCGCAATAGCGCACGATGTTGAAGACAAAACTGTCGTAATTGTCGAGAATGAGGATCATGACTGGACCGGTTGATCCAGGCTTGAGCCAAAGGCTTTGAAGAGCCGTTCGGCCTTCACAAGCGTTTCCTGATATTCCGCTTTCGGGTCAGACAGGGCGGTAATGCCTCCCCCTACGGAAAATTGCACAGTGTTTCCCGTGAAACTCGCGGTGCGGATCGCGATGTTGAGGTCCATCGTTCCGTCAAAACCGAAATAGCCCATCGAGCCGCAATAGGCGCCGCGTGGAATGCCTTCAAGCTGTCCAATCAGCTCCATCGCTTTGCGTTTGGGTGCGCCCGTAATCGAACCTCCGGGAAACGCCGCGCGCACAACATCGCTGGCATCAAGGCCCGATTTCAAGCGCCCTTCCACGACAGACACAAGATGATGAACATTCGCATAGGTTTCGAGCCCGCAAAGCGTTGGCACTTTAACGCTACCCGGTTGAGACACCCGGGACAGATCATTGCGCAACAGATCAACGATCATCGTGTTTTCGGCGCGGTCTTTTTCGGATGCAAGAAGTGCCGCGGCAAAAGCCCTATCCTCGTCTTTATTCGAAGAGCGTGGTGCGGTGCCTTTGATCGGACGCGCCTCAATCGCGCCGTGACAAAGGCTCAAAAACCGTTCGGGCGAGTTGGAGGCCAGCGTCAGATCACCAAGAGCGAGATAGGCCCCGAAAGGAGCCGGACTGAGCGCGCGTAAATTCATATAAAACGCAAGCGGATCATAGGCTTCCGGCAAAGTCGTCATAAACCGCTGTGAGAGATTGGCCTGAAAAATATCGCCCCTGAGGATTGCTTCAATCACCGCCGTAACGGCTGTTTCATAGGTTTTTGCCGAAAAATTCGACCGCCAGCCTTCAAGCGTTTGCGGCGGCAAAAGCGGTTCGGGGATGTGCTTTATCGCCTCAAGAAATTCTGCAATGCGGGCCTCAGCGCGCGCGCGGCGCCGCATGTCATCGCGTTCGGGCCAGCCCGAGGCGAGGATAAAACTGCGTCGATCCTGATGATCATGCGCAAAAATGACATCGTAAAACCCGAGCGACAGCGCGGCCGTCTTGGCATCCGCTTCAGGCATATGCGGCACGGCATCAAGCTGTCCGCCAAAATCATAGCCGATGAACCCCATCGCACCCGTTTGAAAGGGTGGCGCGGCGGGATCGGTCTTGGTCTGATAGGCGGCGAGTTTCGTCTTGAGTGCGGTGAGCGGTTCTTCGTCGAGCGCGCTGCTGTTCCAGATCGCGCGTCCTTGGCGCACCTCGAACCGCGCGAATGGATCTGCACTCACAAACGACCAGCGCCCGAGCATCCGGTCATAAAGCCCGTGATCGTCCGCACCGCTGTCGAGAAAGGCGAGGCCCGGCCTATTTTTGAGAGCGAGCGCGACGCGTGCGGGATCGGCGGGCTCGATCTCGCGGATAACCACACCAGATAGGGACATCGGAATGATCTGATCAGCCGATCAATTTGCCGAGCAGGCCTTTTTTCTTCTGCGGTTCTTCGCCTTCTGGCGGCGGGGCAACCACAGCGCTGAATTTTTCAAAGAAATCGCCTGCGAGCTTTTTGGCCGTCGCATCGATCAAACGTCCACCGAGCTGGGCGAGCTTGCCGCCGATTTGTGCATCGACCGTATAAGTCAGGATCGTTGCCGTGCCGTCCGCTTCAAGTGAGACTTTTGCGCCGCCTTTGGCAAAGCCGGCCGCACCGCCCGAACCTTCGCCCGAAATTGTGTAACCATTCGGTGGGTCAAGATCTGACAAAGTCACTTTGCCCGTGAACGACGCTTTCACAGGGCCGATTTTGAGCGTCACTTTCGCGGTCATCTCGGTGTCGGACGTCTTCTCGACGCTCTCGCATCCGGGGATACATTGCTTGAGCACTTCAACATCATTGAGCGCGGCATAGACCGTTTCACGCGAAGCCTCGATGCGTTGCGATCCGGACATATCCATGATGGCGGTTCCTCAATTTGTTGTGAGCGGGTTGCGATCTTCTTTAGCGAGATATTGCCCAACTGGCCAGCACGACCAAAGGCGATCTTTATGAGGGCGTGACCTGACCAAATTCGACGACATGCACCGTGTCGGGAAGAAGCGGCCAGCAGAGAAGGTGTCGCGCGCAGTCATCGGGCAAAACATGCGCCGTTTGGTGATCAACCCAGTCGCCCGCAAGACCAAGCCGTTTGGCCAGCGCCTCATTCTCGATCGGTCCGGATATGTGAAACGCGTCGGGGAGTGCGGTACCCACCGGAATACCGCCGGAGAGCCGGTCATGGATTGAGGCCCAATGCCGACCGGCAAGGCGCGTCTTTAGTCCCTCCACCGTGGCGCGCGCGCGAGGCGCATCGGAATCGTGAAACACATGCTGCCCGAGCATATTGGGAAACAAAATCGCAAATTCAGAATATTGATTTAGAAGTGCTTCCAATTCATTGAAAACATGTCTTATTTCAAATGTGAGTTTGGTCTTGCTGGCGGCCAATGCGCGGCCGTGATTGAACCGGAAAAGGGGGGCGGCCAACGGGTCGAGATCAACCGCATGGATGCGTTCGAACCGCGTCAGGAATCTGGTCGGCAAACACCATCCGGCACTGGGCCCGAGCAGCAACAACTGTCTTTTCGGCGGAATCCAGCTTTGAAGATCTTCATCCAAGGCCTTGATAAATGAGGCCCAATGCCGCCGCCGCCAGAGCGCGCGCCAATGCCACACAAGCCCGCCACTCGGGGTGAAGAGCGCCCCCTGATAGGGATCAGCCGGATTCGTCATCGGCTCGACTTACCGTCCGAGATGCGCCTTGAAATGCGCCAGCGTCCTTTCGCGCGCCAGTCTGGCGCTGTCGGCGTCATAACTGCCGCGCTGGTCGCAATTAAACCCATGGTCTGCGTCATACACATACACCGTGACGTCCGGCTGCGCGGCTTTTAGCGCCTCCACCGACTCCATCGGAATATGCGCGTCGCGCGACCCGAAGTGAAGGATCGTGGGCACTTGCGGCGTCTCATCCTTCATGGCGGCAATGCCCCCACCATAATAGCCGGAAACGGCCGATAGGCCCGTGACATGACAAGCGGCCGCATAGGCCATCGTCCCGCCCCAGCAATAGCCGACAAGACCGACTTTGCCGAAGGCGGCGGCGAAGCGAATAGCCGCCTCGATATCCAACATCACTTTGGCCCGATCGAGCGCGAAGGCGATGTCGCGACCGGCCGCGACATCGGCCGGGAGATAGCCCGATTCAAATCCGGGTTTGGCGCGCTCGAACAATGCCGGCGCAATCGCGAGATAGCCTTCCGCCGCATAAAGATCGGCGACGCTGCGGATATGGCTGTTCACGCCGAAAATTTCCTGCAGCACCACAATCGCGGCTTTGGGCGTTGCAACGGGCCGCGCGACATAGGCGGGAAACGCAAAGCCGTCGTCTGCTTGCAGTTTTGTCCATTCACTCATCACGCCGCCCCTCAGTCTTACGCTTTACATGTCTGATTGGGCTTAGCCCTCTCCCAGCGCCGACACAATGGCAGCGATCACGCGCGCATCGGTGGGCTCGGTCATGGTCGAGAAGACGGCAGCCAATTCGCCGTCTTTGCCGATGAGATATTTGTGAAAATTCCAGCGCGGCGTATCGGCGGGTTTGCGGCTGGCCGCCCATTGGTAGAACGGATGTGCCTCCGGTCCTTTGACCGAAGCCTTGCCGGCAATCGGAAAGGTGACGTGATACTCGCCCTCGGCGCGGGCGCGGATTTCGGTGGCGCCACCGGGTTCTTGTCCGCCAAAATCATTCGAGGGAACGGCGAGCATTTTCAAACCGCGCGGCCCGAACCGGGTATAAAGCTGCTCTAACCCGGCAAACTGGCCGACAAATCCACATTGCGACGCCGTATTGACCACAAGAATCGGGTGACCCTGCCAGTCCGAGAGCCTGAGCGGCTTGTTATCGAGCCCGTCAAAGGAAAAAGACCAAGCATTTAGGCCGGCCGCTGATCCGGTTCGGCTTACAAAAAGAGCTAAAACCGCCCCGCCCAGAAGGGACCATACGGATCGTCTTGACCACATCGTCATCAAAGCCTCCGTCAGATGGAATATGCATTGTTTACGAAGGGGGCGCGGGTCTGGACCAGTTCACGCCGCGCTCGCCGGGATCGGCCAGTTATGATAGAGCGAGCCGCCGAAATGTCGCGATCCCGCGCGCGGGCGACGCGGATGGCCAAACTTATGGCCCCCATCCGCCTGTATGGAAGGCCTCATGACTGGATTGACCCAACAGGACTTTGACCATGGCGCCCGACATTGGTCGGGGCGGGGCCGCACGCTCGTCATGGGCATTTTGAACGTCACACCCGATTCCTTCTCGGATGGCGGCCGTTTTGACACGCTCGAGCGCGCCGTGAGCCAGGCCGTTCTGATGGCCAAAGAAGGCGCCGATCTGATTGATATCGGCGCTGAATCGACCCGACCGGGTCACGAGCCCGTCTCGGCGGCCACTGAGATCCAACGTCTTGTTCCCGTGCTTGCGGCGCTCAAAGGCCGGATCACCTGTCCGATCTCGGTCGACACAATGAAAGCCCCGGTTGCTGAGGCGGCTTTGAACGCGGGTGCCACCGTCATCAATGATGTCTGGGGCTTTCGGCGCGATCCGCGTCTGGCCAAGCTTGCGGCTGAGTCAGGCGCCGCCGTCGTTTTGATGCATAATCGCGAGACGATTGACCCCACGATCGATATTGTTGCCGATATGCTCGCCTTTCTCGATGCCTCGCTAAAATTAGCGCTCGATGCCGGTGTTCCGCGCGCCCGCATCGCGCTTGATCCGGGCATCGGTTTTGGCAAAACGCTTGAACAAAATCTCGAAGCGCTCGCTGCCGTTTCAAAACTGAAAACACTTGGCTGTGCGGTGCTTGTTGGCGCATCCCGCAAATCCATGATTGGCAAAATCATTCCGTCAGAAACCGATGAGAGATTGCCGGGAACCATCGCGCTTCATACGGCAGCGATTTTGAAGGGTGCCGATATTGTGCGCGTGCATGATGTCAAAGAAGCAGTGCAGGCGGCGCGTGTCGCCGATCGGTTGAGGGATTTATGATGGATCGTATTCGGATCAACGTCACCAAGCTCGCTCTCTTCGCCTATCATGGCGTCAATGATGAGGAGCAACGGCTTGGTCAACGCTTCTATCTCGATCTGTCTTTGATTGTATCGTCCGTTACGGCAACCGAAACGGATCGGCTCGAAGGCACGATTTCTTATGAGGACGTCATCCATTGTGCCGAGGATGCGTTCAGAAGTGCAAAATTTCGGACCATTGAACGCGCCGCTCATGCCGTGGGCCGGTCCGTCATGGATCGGTTTGCCACCATCGAGTCTCTCTCGGTCACGGTGCATAAGCCTTCGGCTCCGGTCGCGGCGATTTTTGACGATGTCGCGGTGACCGTGGATTTCAGCCGCAATGGCTGATGTTCTGATCAGTCTTGGCAGCAATGTCGGTGATCCGGCGGCTCAAATTGCCACAGCGGTCGCGCATTTGGAGCGCGATCCGGCGATTAAGGTGAAAGCGCTTTCGGCTCTTTATCAAACCGTGCCGGTCGGGCCGGTGACGCAGGATGATTTTGTTAATGCGGCCGTCCGCATCGAGACAAGTTTGGCGCCTGATAAGCTCATGAGTCGCCTCTTGGAGATCGAAGCTACCATGGGGCGGGATCGCGCCAGCGCGGTGCGCTGGGGGCCGCGCGTCATTGATCTCGATGTGATCCTGTTTGACGCGCTTACCCTCAAAACCGATCTGATCGAAGTGCCCCATCCGCGATTTCGCGAACGCGCCTTCGTCCTCGTACCGATGGCCGAGATTGCGCCGGATTGGAGCATTGAAGGCCAATCGCTGCGCGCTTTGGCCGATGCTATTGATCAGTCGGGTGTTCGAAAAACATGAGGCTCGAACCACATTTTACCCTTTTCCGTCATGACCGGGCTTGTCCCGGTCATCCACGACTTCCTTGAGAATGATCGCGGTTCGTCTCAAGTCGTGGATGGCCGCCAAATACTCTCAAAGAAAAAAGATTGGGCGGCCATGACGAACGAGAAGACACAGCGCTCTTCTGTGACCTCATAGCAAGTAAGAAAAAACACCTCATCCTGAGCCGTCGCGAAGCGACGAGTCGAAGGACGTCCTTCGAGACGCGCCTGCGGCGCTCCTCAGGATGAGGAATTTTACAACATCCTCATGGTGAGTATCATTGCTTTTTTTATCCTCATGGTGAGGAGCATTGCGTGAGCAATGCGTCTCGAACCACGTAATCTAGTGAAGCACGGAACCACGCTTTAGAGCGTCTGCCCTTCGCTTACGCTCCGGGCGTTCGTCACTCAAAAAGGTCCACAGGACCTTTTTGTTTGCTTCGCAAACCGCTCCTTGCCCTTCGAGACGCGCCTGCGGCGCTCCTCAGGATGAGGAAATAAATTCTCTTCGGCGCTTCTCAGGATGAGGGTGTTAAAAAATCCGATCGCCAATTGCCGATTGCCAATTGCCGACACTCCACCACCCACCACCTTTCACCCAAGAGCATGGACCACGGTCCTCATAGCCCATCCCCCAAACAGTCCTTGCTTCGCTCTCTCAAATTTAATAAGCATGCTTATCGTAAGCAGGCCCTTTATTATGTCCAAATCCCTGTCTCCCGGCCGCACATTCGGCTTTCTTCTCTCGGATGTTGCCCGCACGCTGCGCACCGTTGTCGATCACGAGGCGCGCGCCATCGGCATGACGCGAGCGCAATGGTCCGTTCTTGCACGCTTGCAGCGAGCCGAGGGGTTGAAACAGACCGATCTGGCCGCCGACAGTGAAATTGCCCCGATCACGCTGGCGCGGATCATTGACCGGCTCGATGCCGCGGGCCTCGTCGAGCGGCGCCCCGATCCCGAAGATCGCCGGGCCAACCGCCTCTATCTCACCGCAGCCGCGGGCCCCGTTCTCGACCGATTAGCCGTGATCGGTGAGGGCGTGATGCAGTCGGCGCTTGAGGGTCTTCAGGCCGCGGACCTTGATGACATGATTATCCGTCTGCAGCGCGTTCATTCGAATTTGAAAACACATCAAAAGACGCGCGACAGCGCGAGGAGACTGGCATGACCGATCAAACTGACACTGGTTCCGCGCGCGCCAAGCGTTTGCGTGTCCGTATGCTGCTTCTCGTCGGTGTTCCGCTTCTCGCGTTTTTGGGCATTGCGATCATTTATTTCATGGGGGGACGTTACGTCACAACCGACAATGCCTATGTCACAGCCCAAAAAGCCATCATCACGCCTTCCGTGGCCGGACGCATTGCCTCTGTCATGGTGACCGAAGGGCAGATGGTTGCGCCGGGCGATCCGCTTTTTACCATTGATCCCGTGTCTTATCAGCTTCTGCTCATGCAAGCGGAGGCGCATTTGGTGGCAACCATTTCAGGCTTTGAAACGCTTAAAGCCTCATGGGGCAGTCTTGATCGACAAATAGCGCTCGCCAAAGACACGCTCGCACTTCGACAGGCAGATTTTGATCGCAAATCGGAATTGCTCCTGAGCAAAACCGCTTCAAAAAACGATGTCGATGCGGCAGCGATCGCCTTAGCAACGGCACGCGGATCATTTGAAACCTTGATGCAGCAACAAGCCGCGGCCATGGCGCAATTACAAGGCAACCCGGCGCTGCCTTTGAGCGAGTTTGCACCCTATCGCGAAGCCCTCGCACAGCGTGACAAAGCCAAGCGTGATTTTGATGCAACGACCATTCGTGCGCCTATGGCGGGCATTGCAACACAAGTCCCCGCGGTGCAACCCGGGCGCTATATGATGCCCGGCGCCTCCGCGCTTGTGATTGTTGATGCATCTCATCCTTGGATTACCGCCAATCCGAAAGAAACCGATTTGGCTGCCATTCGTGTCGGCCAAAAAGTCAAAGTGGAAATTGACGCATTTTCCGGTCGCGTCTTGTCAGGCCACGTCGCCTCGCTCAGCCCCGGAACGGGTGCCGAATTTGCTTTGCTTCCGGCACAAAATGCCAGCGGCAATTGGGTGAAAATCGTTCAGCGTGTGCCGATCCGGATCGAATTTGATGACGCAACGCGGTTGGATGATTTGCGGTCGGGCATGAGCGCGGCGGTGGAAATCGATACCGGTCGTTCGCGCAGTGTCGCTTCGCTTTTAGGCATTCGCGCGGCGGATGCCGCAACCGCGCCGTGATCATCCGCTTATGATTGCCACACGCATCATGTCGGAGTCCGCGCGGCGGGTGGCCATCACAATGTGTGTGATGATGGCCACCATCATGCAGGCGCTCGACACGACGATTGCCAATGTGGCCTTGCCCTATATGCAGGGCTCCTTGTCGACAACGCAGGATCAGGTCACATGGGTGTTGACCTCCTATATTGTTGCTGCGGCGATCATGACGGCGCCCTTGGGGTGGATATCGGCGCGCTTTGGGCGCAAAAAACTCTTCATCGTCTGTGCGGCCGGCTTCACCTTGGCGTCAATGTTGTGCGGTATCGCTCAAGGCATTGAGGAGATGGTCTTGTTCCGTCTCTTGCAGGGTGTTTTTGGCGCGGCACTCGTTCCTCTTTCGCAAGCGGTGATGCTCGATGCTTTTCCGATTGAAAGTCGGGGGCAGGCCATGGCGATCTGGGGCATGGGCGTGATGTTGGGGCCCATCATGGGCCCCACGCTCGGCGGTTGGCTCACCGAAGCCTTGAGTTGGCGTTGGGTGTTTTTCGTCAATTTACCCTTCGGCATCATTACCGTTCTGGGCCTTTCCGCGATTATGGAAGAGACACCCGCGCGGAAAGACGTGCCTTTCGACTGGCTCGGATTTTTGGCATTATCGACCGCCATAGGGGCGTTTCAGCTGATGCTCGACCGCGGCGAGCAGGTGGGATGGTTTGCCTCCACAGAAATCCGCGTCGAAGCGGCGATTGCGGCAACCGGTCTTTACCTTTTTCTGGTTCATGCCTTTACGACGCCGCGTCCCTTCATTCCGCTTGCCGTGTTTCGCGATTGGAACTTCTCCGTCGCGCTTTTGCTGATGTTCATTGTGGGCGTGATCCTGCTCGCCACTATGGCTTTGGTGACGCCCTATATTCAAAACATCATGGGCTATCCGGTCTTGGCGGCCGGCGAATTGCTGGGCGCGCGGGGGATTGGCACCTTGGTCGCCATGATGATGGTGGGCCGGCTCCTGAAAACCATAGATCCGCGTCCGCTTGTGGCGTTTGGCCTTCTGCTCTCGCTCTGGTCTATTTGGGAAATGGTGTTTTATGCCCCGGAAACCTCCGCGCTCTGGATTGTCATCACCAGTATGGTGCAGGGGTTCGGCCTCGGCTTTATCTTCGTGCCCTTGAACAGCGCGGCCTTTGCCACGCTTCCTGCCGCCGTGCGAACCGATGGCGTCGCGCTGTGGACGTTGATCCGCAATCTGGGCAGTTCGATCGGCGTCTCGATCGTGATCGCCAATCTGACGTCGGGCATCTCGCTCTATCGCAGCCAGATCGTCGAGACGCTTGTGCCGTCGCGGATCGGACTGGCGCTCGGAGACGGGGCAGGGCTCCTCGATCCGATGACCGAGGCGGGGCAAACCATGCTCAATGGCATGGCAACGCGCGAGGCGGCGATCATCTCCTACAGCAATGACTATTTGCTGATGTGCATTGTCACCCTCTTTGCGGTGCCCTTGGTCTTGCTCCTGCGCAAGGCAGCGAGCACCCCGGTGACCGCGCCCTCCCAAGCCGCGCCACCGTCCCAAGCCGCGCCCTCCCAAGCCGGACCAATTATAGCCACGCCGCCGTCTCAGGCCGCGTCCTCTTAAGCCGCGCCCTCTTAAGCCGCTGACCGAGGCGGGCCAAACCATGCTCAATGGCATGGCAACGCGCGAGGCGGCGATCATCTCCTACAGCAATGACTATTTGCTGATGTGCATTGTCACCCTCTTTGCGGTGCCTCTGGTCTTGCTCCTGCGCAAGGCAGCGAGCACCCCGGTGACCGCGCCCTCCCAAGCCGCGCCGCCGTCCCAAGCCCCGCCCTCCTATGCCGGACCAATTACAGCTAAGCCGCCATCGCAGGCCGCGTCCAATTAAGCTGCGTCCTCTTAAGCCGCGTCCTCCCAAGCCGCGCCCTCTTGAGTTGACCAATTAAAGCCGTCCCAATTAAAGCCACACCGCCGTCTCAGGCCGCGTCCTCTTGAGCCGCGTACTCCAAAGCCGCGTCCTCCCAAGCCGCACCCTCCCGAGCCGCGCCCTCTTGAGCTGACCAATTAAAGCCGTCCCAATTACAGCCACGCCGCCGTCTCAGGCCGCGTCCTCTTGAGCCGCGTCCTCCCACGCCGCACCCTCCCGAGCCGCACCCTTCCGAGCCGCGCCAGCTGCGGCACCCCGTGTCGTTACGGATTGAGGGAATTGGCACGGGGCTATGCAGCACGCGCATGCAAGGCGGCTTCCCTAATTCAAAATTACAGCCTAACCTTCCGTTCAGATGAGATTTAGGCGGATTTGTCCGGCTTCGGCGAACTGATGAGGTTTCAGGAGGCCGATGAGGCTCGGACTGATGAGGCTTCAGCGGATTAATGAAGCTGGGGCGGATGTTGGAGGAAGATAAGGCACGATGACGAACCCGATTGCGCCCCCGATCGAGAACCTGACATTGGAGGATATCCGGCACGGCTTGGCCGCCGATACGATCCTGCTGATCGATGTCCGCGAGCCGGACGAGTTTGCAAAAGCGCATATTCCGGGCTCGATCTTGGTGCCTTTGTCGGCTTTCGACGTCAAAAAAATTCCCAACCCAGGCCCCCGCCGCCTCGTCTTATCATGCCGATCTGGACGACGATCGTTAACCGCGGCTGCAATTGCGTTTGACCAGGGGTTACCAATCAGCGCTCATTATGCGGGTGGCATTCTTGATTGGATCGCTGCTGGTCAGTCGATAAATTCGGATTCCTAAGCGCGACGAGTGGACACACTACTTGATCCTCGCCGAATCTGGGCGAGTTTTATAAACTAACGTTAAATATGTAACGCATCGGACGGGAGTAACGAATTATGAGCGTTAAAAAATTTGGAATTGGTCAACCCATCCGCCGTGTTGAAGACGTTCGATTTCTAACGGGTGGTGGCAATTATACGAGTGATTATTCGCCAGATAAGGCACTCTTCGGTTTCGTATTACGCAGTCCCTACGCTCATGCATCATTTAATATTTTAGATATTGAGAAGGCGCGTGCAATCAAGGGCGTCAAATTAATTTTGACTGCGAGTGATCTAGAGGGTTTGGGTAATGTTCCCTGCCTTGCACCTCTCAAAAATGATGACGGTTCACGTAATTTTGTTGCTGATATTCCTTTGCTTGCAAAGAATGAAGTAAAGTTTGTCGGCGATGCGATTGCATTCATAGTTGCTGAATCGATTGAGTCAGCCCGAGATGCTGCAGAGCTGATTTCAATCGACTATAAATCAAAGACAGCTGTTGTTGATATTAGGTCGGCATTAAAAATTGGCTCACCTTCCGTTTGGTCTGAGCAAAAAGACAATATCGCCTACGATCAAAGCCTTGGTGATCTGAAAAAAGTCAATGCAGCATTTTCGAAAGCCCACCGCGTCATCAAACTTGAAGTCGAAAACAACCGGCTCATTACAAATTATATGGAAACTCGAGGCGCGGTTGGTGAATATGATGCTTCTTCGAAAAATTTCAAACTGACGGTATCAAGTCAAGGTGTCCACGGTTTGAGAGATGTATTAGCTGAAAAAATTCTGAAGGTTAAGCCAGAGCAAATTCACGTTGTGACCGGCGATGTTGGAGGTGGATTTGGAACAAAGACATTTATGTATCGTGAATATCCGCTGGTTCTTGAGGCAGCACGCAGGCTGAAGCGGCCAGTAAAGTGGATTGCCGATCGGGCAGATCACTTTTTGGGTGATGCCCACGGTCGAGATAATATCACGACCATGGAGCTTGCCGTCGATAAGTCTGGAAAATTTATCGCTTTGAAGGCTGATGTTGTTGGGAATTTGGGTGCATATGCCTCACAATTTGGCCCCTATATTCACTATCTCTGTGCATCAATGATGACGGGGGTTTATAAGACACCTCTGATAGCAGTTCGGTTGCGTGCTGTTTACACGAATACGGTACCAGTAGATGCTTATAGGGGTGCCGGACGTCCAGAAGCCGCCTATAATCTTGAACGACTGGTCGATTTTGCTGCACGCGAACTTGGCATGAAGCCTGAATCTATCAGGAGGAAGAATTTTATCTCCTCTGCTTCGATGCCTTATAAAACGCCGATTGGTGATAGAGTTTATGACACAGGTGATTTTGATCAACATTTGACTCAGGCATTAGCAGTCTCTGAATGGGACCGCTTTAAGGAGCGGCAGAAGCTCTCAAAGAAGAATGGAAGGCTTCGTGGGATTGGATTAGCAACCTATATTGAGTGTACCGCTTGGGGAGATGGTGAACAAGTTGCCGTCGAACTTGAAAAAGATGGGAGCATCACGATCTATTCGGGAACCCAATCGAATGGTCAGGGACATGCAACTGCGTATGCCCAATTTGCATCTCAACATCTTGATTTGCCGCTTGATAAAATTCGAGTAGTCCAAGGTGATACGGCTCGTGTTGCTTCGGGACACGGGACCGGCGGGTCGCGGTCTATTCCTGTTGGTGGCGTTTCAACTTTTGTCGCTGCAAAAGATTTGTCTGAAAAATTAAGGAAGCTTGCATCCAATAAATTAGAAACCAATATCTCCGATCTTGAAATTGTTGATGGCACCATTCGTGTGGCTGGCACAGATCGTCATATTAGTTTTGTAGACCTTGCAAAGTTACCGGGTGCGACGCCAGAATTTACTCGTGGTAATGGAGAGTTTACGCCGCCTGATGCTACCTACCCAAATGGAACCCATGTCGCAGAGGTTGAGATTGATCCGGCAACGGGCGTAGTATCTATAGAGCGCTACACAATTTGCGATGATTTTGGGATTGCAGTGAATCCCATGCTTCTTGCGGGACAGGTTCATGGAGGAGTAGCGCAAGGCATCGGCCAAGCGCTTATGGAGCATACGGTATATGATAAAGACGGTCAGTTAATCTCTGCAAGCTTAATGGACTACACACTTCCAAGAGCGGATAATTTACCCAGCTTCCATTTTGAAACGAAGAATGTTCCCTCAACGACAAATCCGTTGGGTATAAAGGGGGCGGGTGAGGCGGGTTCTATCGGCTCAACACCAGCTGTGATGAATGCCGTGATCGATGCTCTTGATCGTGCCTATGGTATCAGGCACCTTCAAATGCCGGCGACGCCAGCCCGAATTTTTGAAGCAATAAACAGCGCGGTACGCTTGGCAGCCGAATAAGGCTACCCAAGGGGTTTTCGCATCTTGGATTAAAGGTGGGCTACTCAGTTGTAGCACACCTTTATTCCATTACGGCGGCTTTTAGTATGCAAACCATTGTTGCGTGAGCGGTTGAACTTGACGTGTTTCGAACTATGTGCGGACGGTCACAACGATAGCGGAGCGTTTCGCCTGCCTTAGCAATTTGGGTAACTCCGCCAACCTCGACTTCCAATTCACCCTCAATTACCGATAGACACTCGATCGCGCCTCTTTGGTGCGAATCTGACTCTAAAATTCCACCTGGATCCGCATGGACATCATACCATTGAAGCCATTCTACGGTCTTAATCCAACCGATGATTGCAAGCCGCACCTTTCCATCGTCGGACAAGAGCATCGGCGTGTCACCGCGTGATGTTTTATCGATAAATGGCTCGTCCTCGGAAACAGAGAGAACGCGCTCAATAGAAACATCTAGAGCTTGTGACAAGCGCCATATCGTTGCCAATGTAGGATTTGTCTCATTGCGTTCAATTTGGCTGATAATTGACTTTGCAACGCCAGATTGTTCTGCCAGTTCTGAAAGCGAGAGATGGTATGCCTTGCGCAATCGTTGAATCGTCTTTCCGAGTTGTCCCGAAAGGGCTTGAGCGCCACTGTCCATGACTCGGGCCTTATCTTTTCCCTCAACGCCCATGCTTAAATCCGTTTCTATAATCGAACAATTTTGTTCTTTATATCATCTTGTTCAAAGAACTAAAAGTTAGATTGCGGGGGCAGGAGAAAAATCTTTTACGATTTTAGCGAGTTTCAACATCGCAAAGCTCACCAGTATTGAAATTGAAAACAGAATAAAGAGCGAAAAATGTGGTCCGGTCGAATTGAGTAAGTACCCAAAAAGAGCGGG
>CANGPA010000039.1 GCA_947455645.1 Hyphomicrobiales bacterium
CTCTTGCCGCCGAGTTCCAACGCCACGCGTTTGATATTGCTTTCACCCGCATAGCGCATCATCAGCTTGCCGACTTCGGTTGATCCCGTAAAGGTGATCATATCGACATCCATATGAAGCGCTAAGGGCTTGCCGGTCTTCTCGCCAAATCCTGGCACGATATTCAACACGCCATCCGGAATACCCGCTTCCCGCGCAAGTTGACCGAGATAAAGCGACGCGAACGGCGATTGTTCGGCGGGCTTCAACACCACCGAATTGCCCGCAACCAATGCCGGCCCGAGTTTCCATGCGGAAATGATCAGCGGATAATTCCACGGCACAATCGCACCGATCACACCGAGCGGCTCTTTGCGAATTTGAACGAGATCATTTGGCGCCATCGGCGCAATCTCGTCATACATTTTGTCGGCGAGTTCGGCGTAATACTGAATGCAGGTGTAGCAATAGGGCACATCGATCGCCAGCGAATTGCCGATGACCTTGCCGACGTCGAGCGTCTCAAGCACCGCGATTTCGTCCGTGTGTTCTTTGATGAGTTCCGCAAAGCGCAGCATGATGCGCTTTTTCTCTGTGGCCGGTTTGTCGCGCCAGCGGCCATCCTCAAAAGCGGCTTTCGCAGCCGCGACAGCGGCGTCGATATCTGCGGCATCGCAATCAGCGACTTGTCCTGCAACCGAACCGTCAGCGGATGAAATCTTCTCGAACGTCTTGCCGCTTTTGGCCGCCACATACTGCCCATTGATAAAGGCACGGCCCTCGGGCTTGGTCGCGCGGGCGCGGGCGATCCACTGGTCTTTGGTCGTCGGGCGGTCGAGCATGGGTTTCCTCACAAGATGCTGCATTTCCTCTACATGAACGCGTTTCGGCGGCGGCGATCAAGCCTTGATTGCCGATAACGCAATCCAAAAATGAGGGCGTCCCCACCCGATAGACGTCGCCGGCCGATCATGCTAGGGGAGCACCCATGATGACCGTGACAAGGATCTCGCGACGAGAACGATGAAGCCGGAGGCCGAAAGGCTGTCCGATCCATCACGCCTGCGTCAAGGCAGGCTCTCCCTCTCCCGAGACGGGGTTTAAGCCCCATCCTGATATGACGAGCCGACATCATGACCGATCTTCCTCTCACGATCCGCCACGAAACGCCTGCTGATGCGGGTATCATTGAAAAACTTCATGAGCGCGCGTTTGGTCCCGGCCGGTTTGCGAAAACCGCCTATCGGTTGCGTGAGGGCATACCGCCGATTGCATCTTTGTCTTATGTCGCATTGGTCGGCACGCTTGTTGTGGGGTCCATTCGGCTCACGCCGATTATGATCGGTGCGACGCCTGCTTTGTTATTGGGCCCGCTCACGGTTGAACAAGCCTTCTCCTCCATAGGCATCGGCATGACCCTTATTCAGCGTGCCGTGGAAACAGCAAAAGCGGAAGGCCATAAACTTATTCTTCTTGTCGGTGATGAACCCTATTACAGCCGCGCCGGATTTGTGGTGATGCCACAAGGATGCGCGGAAATGCCGGGTCCTGTCGATCCGCGGCGCCTTCTTGTTTTGGAGCTTGCTGCCGGTGCGCTTGAAGGCGTTCACGGGCGCGTGTCGGCGCGCATGCTCAAGGCCGCCTGAGTTTTTGAAAACCGCCGAACTCGCCAACCCATAGGGCTACGAGCGCGCCCACGAGTAAAAGCACGCCCCAAACGCCTTGCAGTAATGGCCATAATTTGATGCCAAGCACGGTTTCGCTTTTGGTGTCACGCAGCGCGATGAAATCAGCCCCCGCATAACGCGTGGCGTCCGACAATGTGAGGATCGTGGGCACGTGTGCGTCTTTGGGCTGGTCTGCCACGCGGCGCACAGAGCCGCGGCTCATCTCTGCCAAAGCCGCAAGCCGATCGGTTGTAGACAACACATCCTGAAATTCGCGCGGATTGGCAGGCCCCACGCTCGCAAAAGCGGTGAGTGCACCATTGCTCGCTTTGTACAAACCGAGCTCTTCGGGTTTGATGGTTGCGCGCCAAAGCCCCGGGCGTGAGGCGTCGAGCGTGATCCGGCTTTCTGTTCCGGAAGGGGCGATAAGCGTTACAGCGTCAACACGGTCCGCCATGGTCTGTCGTTCAATCGTCAGCATGCCGCGCTCGGCTTTGGCACGCAGCGCTTCTTCTTCCAAAGCAGGTTCTTTCATCAACCAATGACCGGTTCGTCGCAGCAAATCGAGATGCGGTCCGCCATCACGAAATTGACGCGCCCAAAGCCAGGCATGATCAGACAAGAGCAGCGCCACGCGACCTTCGCCGTCGCGCCGTAAAATCAATAAAGGCAAATCATTCGCACCGCGCATGACGCTTGTGCCCGAGACGGTTCCCGTTGCGATCTGGCGAATCCATTCGCCCCATTGCGGGGGTTCACTGGCGCCCCCGGCGAGATCACGTGTCACAGGATGTTTTTGCCCCTCTTGTGTCAGACGCGGCAGGAAGGGCGTCTCGATTATGTCTCCCGTGGGAAAGGCCGGCAAGAGATCGCGCAACGGTGTTTCTGCCGGACTTTCAGGACCCGCAAATTCCGGACCCGCCGCAATTAAAATCGCGCCACCCTTGCGCACATACCGCACGATATTGGCAAAATAGACGGGCGGCAGCAAAGCGATATCGGCGAAGCGATCGAGTATGATGAGATCAAAATCTTTGATCTTGGTTTCAAAAAGCTCTTTCGTGGGAAAGGGTATCAAAGCCAATTCATTCACCGGTGTCCCATCCTGTTTTTCAGGCGGGCGCAGAATGGTGAAATGAATAAGATCCACATTCGAATCCGATTTGAGCATATTGCGCCAAGTACGCTCTCCTTGATGCGGCGCGCCCGAAACCAGAAGAACATTCAACCGATCCCGAACGCCCTCGATAATCGCAACCACGCGATTATTGCTGCGGGTGAGCTCGTCGGCTACGTCTTCGGCATCAATCTCGACAATATTTTGTCCCGCGTGATCGATGCGCAGAGGGAGAGTTAACGTATCGCCGGGCTTCACGCGGGCGGTCGCCATCACTTTTCCATCATGGCGAATGGTGATCGGTACCGGACCGGTATCAACACTGTCTGTCACTTTGATGTTTAGATTTTGTTCGCGACCCACAAGGCCGAAAGGTGGCGTGTTGAGAAGTTCGACACGCCGGTCGCGCTCTTTCGGATATCCCGTAATCAACGCGTGCACAGGCGCTTGAAATCCGAGTGCGGCAACTTTGTTTGGCACATCATCAACAAGGCCATCCGTGATGAGGATCGCACCACCAATGCGCTCGGTCGGCACATCGGCGAGTGCGTCATGTAAGGAGTCAAAGAGCCGTGTGCCCTCATCGTTGTAATCGCGCACTTCAATGCGGCGCAGATCAATCGAGGGCAGTGCGCTTAATTTTTTTTGAACCTCGTCAAGCACCGCATCCGTTTGTGCGGTCCGTGTCGAGAGCGTTTGGGAGCCGCTGCGGTCAACAATCAAAGCCACAATGCTTTTTAACGGCGCTGTGTCACGCAGGGCCAGAGTCGGATTGAGAAGGGCAAGGATGATCAAACCCGCGACCGCGACTCTACCTAGTCCGGCACGGCGCAGGCGGTAGAGCGTGAAGGCAGAAAGCCCGATCAACAGCGTAATCGATATTTCAAGTAGGGGGGATGACAAGAATGGTGAAAAGACGAGGCGGTCCATCTCAGCGCCTCAACCGTTCGAGCAGAGATGGCACATGAACTTGATCGGCTTTGTAATTGCCGGTCAGCGCATACATGACCAGATTAACGCCGGCCCGCAACGCCATGTCCCTTTGCCGCGGCATGCTCGCATCAATCGGGTAAAGCGCCTTGCCTGTGCGATCCATCGCCCACGCACTCGCCAGATCATTGGATGAAATCACAAGCGGCGAGACGCTATCGCCACCGCGTGCGGGTGCCTCTGTGACTTGCTCCTCTTTCGGCAAGGCTTCAATCCAGGTTTTGCCTTCGGCATAACGACCTGGAATCGCTTTCAGCAAATAAAAGGCACGCATCACCACATGATCAGACGGCACAGGTTCAAGTTCTGGCACGGTGAGGTTACTCAAAATGCGACGCAAGGCACGCACTTCAGGCGTTGGTTGATCATCGCGTTTGAAAGCCTCGTCCTGCGTGTCAAACACAATCAAGCCGCCATTGCGCATATAGGTATCGACGCGCGCGAAAACGGATGCGGGCAGCGTGGCCGTTGCATCCGATACCGGCCAATAGAGAAACGGATAAACATCAAGCGCGTCATAGGAGAGATCAACACCCACCGGCTGTCCCGGCTCCAGCGCGGTATGCTCGGCAAGAAAATCGGAAAGTCCCTGCAGGCCTTCTGCGCTGATGCGATCAAGTCGCGCATCGCCTGTGATGACATAAGCGAGATGCGTTTCAAGTGTGGAGTCCGCATCTTTGGGGGCAAGCGGCTTTTCAACGGCATGAGCAGGATCGATATGAACAGCCATTAATCCCAAAATCAACAGGAATGCTCCCATTCTCGCACGGCGCGGTGGAGCTGTAAGGCCCCCTCTTGTATGAAGTGTGGCGAGCGTATCAAGGACAAACAAAAGCAAAGCGACAAGCATCAACCACGGCGTCAAAGAGATTGGCGGTGTTGCGCTGAGCGGTGCAAGCCGTTGCGTTGCGTTCGCCGTCCATTCTGCACGCGTCAACCGGTCTCCCGGCTTCAATGCATTTAAAGCATAAGGTGCATCACGCGTGCCATAAAATCCTGCTGGATGCGCATAATCCGCCTGAAGAATGAGAGCAGGGCGCAGCGGTTGCGCGTCAATATCGGGCGTGCGCGTAATACCAAAACCGTCAAGCGTTTGAAATGGTGCCACCGCTTGATCGGGATGAGAAAGCGTTGACTCATCATGACGTCCCGCAAGCATCGTGATCCGCTGCAACAGATTCACAAAGAGTCCGGATAAAGGGAGGCTCGACCAAGTCGCATCAGGCGTCACGTGAAACAGAATCAAACGCCCGCGTCCGATCGTCATTCCTGTGACCAGCGGTGTGCCATCATCGAGCTGCGCCCAACTGCGTGAAGCAAGATCGGCATCAGGTTCGGCAAGCCATTGTCGTTTGATGGTGACTTCATCCGGCACATCAATGCCTGCAAATGGTGATGTGTCGGAAAACGGCGCGAGATGGCGCGGTGTTTCCCAATCCATCGCACCACCAAGGCTGCGATTGCCGGGTCTGAGTTTCACAGGCCAAAGCGTATCATCGTCTTTCGGTGCTTGTGGACCCGCAAAGCGGATGAGAACGCCACCCTTCGCGACATAGTCTTGCAAGGCTTCGCGCGCTTGAGGGATCAATGCGCCGCCGTCAACGAGAATGATCATATCGGCTTTGGTGGCAATCAGACTGTCAATCGATTCAGACAGACCCAAAGGCGGCGTAATGAGGTCTGCAAAAGGTTCTAAGGCTTTGCTCACATACCAAGCAGGATCATTTAACGCTTCGGTCTTATCGCGTTGGCTCTGGCTTACCAGTCCCACGCGGCGCCTTTGTCCATCTGCGCCCATCAACCAGACACCACCAGCCGATGACGCGCCCTCAATCACCAGACGCGTAATGTCATTGAGCAGCATCGTCGGCAACTTGATATGTGCCTCTGTCTCAACGGCAGCAGAGGTGAATTGGAACAGCGCGTCACCAACCAAATGCCCTTGTGAGTCAAAACCCGTCACGCGGCCTGATTGCTCCTGTCCGTCTTTATTGCGCACCACACGCAGCGTGAGTCCATCCGCATCATGGCGTGCACCGGCAAGCGCAAGGCGTTGATCGTCACCACTCAACACCAAGAACGGGTGAGTGAGGGTTGCCTGCACATCTTGGTCGGCGGGTGATGCGAGGGGTTCAGCAATCAACACCGCTTCGGTGTCAGTGAAGCGCGAGAAAAACGCATCAATCGCTTTTTTATGAATACCAAGTGCCGGTATGAATGTTACCGGCGTTAGGCTTGTCAGTCTTGCCCGCAACTCCGCAGGCGTTTGCAGCGTAATCTCGTCGGTGCGAGATCCGGTGGCAAGCAACGCGATGGGACGATCTGCTTGCTCAGCCTCATCCACAAGGGCTTTGGCAGCGGTGATGCGCGTTTGCCAATCGGGTGCGGCTGACCATCCTGTTCCGATGATGAGCAATACCGGACCCTTGCCCGCAAGACGTGGTGTTGATTGATCAAGCCGCGGCCCGGCCATTGCGAGAATAAAACACGCAGCCAGCGCCACGCGCACCAACAGCAACCAAAGCGGCATGCTTTTGGGTTCGGGTGCCGCAGGCATGATGGCGAGCAACAGCGCCAGCGGCGGAAACATCACACGACGCGGGCGCGGCGGCAGCGTTCGTAAAATCCACCACAAAGCGGGCAGAAGAATGAGCGCCGCAAGCGCAAGCGGCGTGACGAAAGCGAGGCTACCCATTCTGCTGCGCCATTAGGCTCACATCACGTCGCGCAAGAACCTGCATGATCGTGAATAAAAGAGAGGTCGCAGATTGGTCGGTCAAATGCGTGTGATAGGAAAATCCATACCGTCTTGCACAGGCTTGCAAAGCGCGCTCATGCGCATCAAGCGCGTCGAGCGCGGCTTTTCGAAATGATGTCGCGTCACCGATTTTGCGTGAGAGCGTTGCTTCTGTGCTGACGAGTTCGAGATCGCCTGTGAATGGAAAAGACGCTTCCGCCGGATCCATGATCCGCACCAAAGTGCCACGCGCACCAGACTGTGAAAGACCCGTCAAACAGCGCGCCACCAAATCCGGATCGGTGATGAAATCACCAATCAGCACCGCCATACTGTGCTGAGACAATGGCAAGGCCTGTGGCAAGGCTGCATCATCGCTCGGTGCAATGCGCAGTGCTTCCGCGAGGCGATCAATAATCCCGCGTGAAGCACTTGGCTCGGTCACGCCCATCAGGCTCACACGTTCGCCCGCCCGCACGAGAAGGTCGGCCAGCGCCAAGCCGATGATCAGAGCGCGGTCACGTTTTTCGGGGCCTTGACCTGATGCGTAAGCCATCGATTGAGAGCGGTCGATAAAGAGATGAACCGTGCGCGCCGCATCCCATTCGTGTTCGCGAATAAACCATTGCCCATCATGCCGCGCAGACCGCCGCCAATCGATGCGCGCAGCTGACTCGCCGGCAATTAAGGGTCGATATTGCCAGAAATTTTCACCGGGTCCGGCACGTCCACGGCCATGAAGTCCGGCAGTCACAGCGGCACTCACGCGGCGCGCTTCAATCGTGATCAGCGGTAAGCGCTGCGCCAATTCTGCGCCTTGAACAGCGTGGTCCTGAATCCGATCGCGGCTCTTGGCAGAAGAGCCGTTGTTGTACCATGAGCCTTGCGCGACCATTCGGCGATCTTTAGTCAGATATGACGGGCGACAAGCCGCCCGATCAAATCATCAACGGTCACGCCTTCAGCGCGCGCACGGAAATTTAACGCCATACGATGTTTGAGGACCGGTATTGCAAGCGCAGCGACATCATCTTGCGAGGGCGCTAATCGTCCGTCGATCAAAGCACGGGCGCGGGTGGCCAGCATCAAAGCCTGCCCCGCGCGCGGGCCCGGTCCCCAGGCGATGTGTTGTGCCACATCCTTCTCGTCGCTATCGTGTCGTGCTGCACGCACAAGCGTCAAAATATCATCCACAACACTTTCGCCCATCGGCATGATGCGTACAAAATCTTGCGCCTTTATCAAATTCTCCGCCGTGAGCACTGCGCGCACAGGTGGTGCATTGCCCATTGTGGTCGCAAGCAGCACGGCTTTTTCGGTTGCTGCATCCGGATATGTCACATCAATCTGCATCAGAAAGCGATCAAGCTGCGCTTCCGGCAATGGATAGGTGCCTTCTTGTTCAATCGGATTTTGTGTCGCCATTACATGAAAGGGGCGCGGCAATTCATAGGCCGTTCCCGCAACCGTCACATGATGCTCTTGCATCGCTTGCAACAAGGCCGATTGCGTGCGCGGACTCGCGCGGTTGATTTCATCCGCCATCAACAGGCTTGTGAACACGGGCCCCTTGATGAAGCGGAAGCTGCGTTGATGATCGCGTCCCTCTTCGAGCACTTCAGAACCGGTGATGTCCGCCGGCATCAGATCGGGCGTGAATTGAATGCGCTTGCTATTCAGGCCGAGTACAAGGCCCAGTGTTTCAACGAGCTTTGTTTTGGCAAGGCCCGGCACGCCTACAATCAAACCATGCCCGCCTGAGAGCAAAGTGATCAAAGCAAGGTCAACAAAGTCGGTTTCACCGAGAATGACAGACCGTATCGCCGTGCGCGCGGTTTGAAATTGGGTGGCAATCTGTTCCGCTTCCGCAACAACATCGTGCGTATCTGCAGGAGCACTATGAGAAAGATCGGACATGGATTTAAATCTCGTTCGCGGCGGAAGGGAGAGGAGAGCAGGGCAAAGGCTTGCGTTGAAGCGATAGGAAAGGCAAGTGTGGCAGAAGGTGCGGCATCAATCCGCACTGCGCAAACGACGGACAGTAAACTCAATCTGTCCATCATCGCATTCCCGCCACCATTCAATTTCCGTCATGTAGGCCGCCTTCGGAAAACGGGCAAACAAGGCGCGTGCTTTTTCGCGCGCATCATCGCGTGGCAGCGTAAAGGTTTCGCGCCGCCATTGTCCCGTTGCCGCATGGCGTCCACCCGCACTCGACTCGGCCACACGCCGTGCCGCGATGCGCCGGGCCAGATCCTCAGGGCGGTTTGGCTTTGAAGACACCGTGTCGCACTCCCGTTTAGGGTCTGAGTGTAACGCCGAATGGCGGCAAAAGTTAAGACTCTGTTTGCACCGGTCCGGAATACCGCGTGATCGCCTCTGCCATCAAACTGCGCAAACTCTCTGGATCGCTCGGAAAATCGGCGTCAGCCCATGCAGTTTCGGCATGCCGGATAATGGTGCCGACGAGCGGTCCGGCTGCAATCCCCCGTTTGATCAAAGCCGCACCGGTAAAAGGGGAATGAGTCGGCGCGCTTCCGGCCGCCAACCACAGCTCCGAGGCGACCTTCACATCACGACGACCTGCATCGATGACGAGCGCATCGGTGGTCGCGCGGCGTCCGACGCGGAAGGCAATTTTGCGGATCTCCTTCGGATTGAGCGGGCGCGGCAAAGCGGATAATTGCATCAACACCTGCCCCAATTTCGAAAGACGTTCCGTTTCCGGATTGGAGAGCCGTAACATCGTGCGCAGCGTCATCGCATCGTCCGGCTTATGAATGGTCAGCGCGGCAATCCGCAGCATCGCATCCGCGCCCGGATCGCGGATCAGCATGCGCGACAACCCATCGAGATCCAGAGGCACGCCGAAAACGGGTTCAACCAAACCACGATGCGCCATAATCCGCAGCACATAAACAGCCCGTGGCGCGTCAATCAGTTTGAGTATTTCGGTCCGCACGCGTTCACGCGACAAAGTGGCAAGGCCTTCACGTTCTGCATCGATGGCGGTGAGCGCATCCGTATCCGTTTCATCTTTTGAATAGCGCGCGGTGAACCGAAAAAAACGTAAAGAGCGCAAATAATCTTCACGAATGCGCGTGCGCGGATCGCCGATAAACCGCACGCGCCGCGCAACAAGATCGTCCATTCCGCCAACCGGATCAAGCACAAAGCCTGATGCATCCGCATAAAGTGCATTGATGGTAAAATCACGCCGTTCCGCATCACGTGTCAGATCACGGCCAAAGCGCACCGTCGCATGGCGGCCATCGGTTTCAATATCTTCACGAAACGTTGTCACTTCATATTTGTGATCGTCGACCAGCACCGTCACTGTGCCATGCTCAAGTCCGGTGGGAACATAACGCATGCCGGCATTGGTTAAGCGATCAATCACAACATTGGGTTCAAGCGATGTGGCAATATCAACATCATCCACCGGCAAGCCGAGAAGTGAATTGCGAACGGCACCGCCGACAATCAAAGCCTGCTCGCCATCGCGCGCGAGCAGTGACAAGAGGCGGTGCAAGCCGCGCTCCGCCAATTTACCAGTCATGGAAATGCGACGTTGCGGTGTCATTTGAAGTCACCCGGAATCAATTGGCCATTTTCCATATGGGCTGGCACATAGGCCGCCTGATGGCGTTCCGCAAACACACCCATAATCAGAAACGATGCCGCAACCAAAATTAAACCGGCTGCCGTCAATCCGGTCGCAACCGCATTGAAAGTGGGCGTATCAAAACCCGCACGACGTGCAATGGCAACCCATAGCGCATAAACCCCGAAAGGCACGAGAAAGAGCAGAAGCGATTCCAGTGTCACGCGCATCATGGGCCATAAAGCCTTTCATAAAGGATGCGGATGATCCCCGCCGTTACGCCCCAGATATAGCGCTCGCCATAGGGCATGGCAAAATAGCGGCGCTGGACCCCGCGCCACTCCCGTTCATGCACATCATGACGTGCAGGGTCCATCAAAAAGCTGAGCGGAACCTCAAACACACTCGCCACTTCTTGGGGATCGATGCGAAGCGTGAAATCGGGTGTCACCAGTCCCACCACCGGAATAATGCGGTATCCGGTCGAAGACAGATAGGGTTCGAGATAGCCAAGCGGCTCGATCAAAGATGATTCAAGCCCGATCTCTTCATGGGCTTCCCGTAAGGCCGCCTCGGCTGGCGTCTCCTGTGCACTTGCGATTTTTCCGCCGGGAAATGCAATTTGTCCAGCATGATCTTTCAAATGCGCCGCGCGTTCGGTTAGCAACATGGTCGCGCCGGTCGCGCGTGCAATGATGGGAACAAGCACTGCCGCCGGCTTGTGTAGACGTCCATCGGAAGGCGCAAGATTTTCAGCCAAACGATGATCACCCGCCTGCGGCACATGATCAACATCAAAAGCTTCGGGTGCGGGACGCTGCATCAATCGCTCGAGCGCACGCGTGCGAAACGCGTCACTCATCAAAGGTTCTCGCTCCAAATCCGGCGTCATGAAAGATCGTGAAGACGCGATGCTTCGATCATTGGAAAAAACGCTGCATTTGACGCAAGCCCAAACATCAAAGCGCCATCAATGGTGCGTTCTTCACCAAGGGCAACGAGATCATAAAATACGGCACGCGATACTTTTGCCCATAAATCACCGCGCACATGGACATAAGGTTTCAATCCGCCTTTGACATCGGGTGCAAAGCGCATCGGATGGTCAGGTCCCGCCGTGACATAATCATCCACATTGGTGCGGAAGGTCAGTTTCGGTCCGGCTTCCGTTTTCTCAAGCTCCAGCGCAACAGCAATGAAGGGCGCGTCTTCGACAACGATCCCCACCATTTCAACCGGTGTCACCAGCACATAACGTTCGGGATCTTTACGTAAAATGGATGAAAACAGTTTCACCAGTGCCGGCCGACCAATAGGTGTGCCGAGATAATACCATGTTCCGTCTGACGTGATCCGCATATCAATCTCGCCACAATAAGCTGGGTTCCACAAATGCACGGGCGGTGGACCTTTCACCGCAGCATTTTTTGCGGTGGCCGTGAGCCTATCGAGCGCGATCGGTGCAGCGGGTGGAGGGGCAGATGTCATAACCCTCTCTATAGGCATTTGCGGCATATCCAGCAAATCGAAGATGAGGAGACCAATTTTTTATCCTTGATATCACCGCCATCGGCGATTATCGATTTTCCCAGTGTTTTTTTGGTGAGTTTTGACGATGGTTCTGCGTCGCCTACCGTTAAGTCTGGTTTCTGTTGTTTTTGTTTTGGGGATCTTAGCACCCGCTCAGGCGGCGGATCTTCAAGTCAAGAAGACTAAGACTCGCGTAAAAACTATCGAGTCTCAAGTCAAAAATGAGAAGACCAGTGAAGCCCCCTTTGTGTGGAGTGGGTGGTATTCGGGCGCACATCTTGGTGGTGTTCGCTTTAGCGGCGCTTATGACGTCAGCACGGTTGGACCAGAAACCACCGATGCGAATGGGTTAGATGCGGGGCTTATGCTCGGCTATATGACCGAAGTTTCAAAAAATTGGGTTATGGGTGCCGAAGCCGATCTCGGGCGCTCGACCGCAAGTAGCAGCTATGTCAGCGGCGGGCCGGGCAGGCTTAACACCAGCCTGAATTGGAACGGCCATCTGCGCGGCCGTTTGGGTTATGCGATGGGTCAGACACTGTTTTTTGTGGCCGGCGGCGGCGCGATGGCCATATTTGAACAGAATGCCCCGAATTATTTTTCGGGAATGGTCGTGACCAACACAGTGCGCGGCTATTCCGGAGGGATCGGTATAGATCACGCGTTCAATGCCAATCTGATTGGACGCGTCGAATATATTTACGATCGTTATGGAGAAAAACTTTATCAGTATAATGGAACCAACACGATTGATTCCCACTATTCAAGCAGCACGGTGCGGGCTGCTTTGATTTGGAAATTCTGACGATAGACGTGTTTTGAAAACGGTTCGGCTAGGCTGGTCAGTCGAACAGGCTCGACACCGAGGTTTCAAGCGCGGTGCGGCCAATGGCTTCACCCAACAGCGCGCCCACCGAAACCACACGAATATTCTGCGCCACTTTTACAGCTTCGGTCGGTTGGATTGAATCGGTGATCACAAGCTCTTTGAGCTTGGATGAGGCAATACGCGCCACCGCGCCGCCCGAGAGCACGCCATGCGTGATATAGGCGTAAACATCCTTCGCGCCCTTGGCGAGGAGAGCGTCCGCGGCATTGCAGAGCGTGCCGCCTGAATCGACGATATCATCGACGAGAATACAAGTCCGGCCTGCCACATCGCCGATGATGTTCATAACTTCGGATTCACCGGCGCGTTCGCGACGCTTATCGACAATGGCGAGTGGCGCATCGATGCGTTTCGCGAGGGCACGCGCACGCACCACGCCGCCAACATCGGGTGACACCACCATGACATTTGAGATGTCCATGTGTTCTTTGATGTCGCGCGCCATCAATGGCGCAGCGAAGAGATTGTCAGTCGGGATGTCGAAGAAGCCCTGGATCTGTCCCGCATGAAGATCAACCGTCAACACGCGATCAACGCCTGACTCAGTGATGAGGTTCGCGACGAGCTTGGCTGAAATTGGTGTCCGACCCGACGCGCGACGATCCTGTCGTGAGTAGCCGAAATAGGGGATGACCGCGGTGATGCGCTTGGCGGAGGAGCGGCGCAACGCATCCGAGATGATCAGCAATTCCATCAAATGGTCATTGGTCGGAAATGACGTCGATTGGATGATGAACACATCCTGCCCGCGCACGTTTTCTTGGATCTCGACGAAGATTTCCATATCGGCAAAGCGGCGGACTTGGGCTTTCGCCAGCGGTACGGAGAGATAGGCGCCAATGGCCTCCGCCAGTCCCCGGTTTGAATTGCCCGCCACAAGTTTGACGTCTGCCTTCATCGGACTGGTCCCTTTACCTTATCGACACTAAACCGCCCGAACTTCTCATCAGATCCGGACGACGCGTGACCCGAGGCGCTCATAGCAGTCGGATGGCCGGGGCCGCAACACGGTACACCCCTCAAACCACATCAAACTTTCGGCCTTTGTCGACTTCGCTTGATCAGCGTTGGAAAAGGCTGAGATCGGCCCCGTTCAGCACTTCCGCACCCTTTTCGCCCACTAAATAGGTGCGGCCGAGGCACATAGCGGTCTCGGTCTCCGAATCCATCAGGATCATATGGGCGAACATCACCATGCCGGGCACGATCGCCCAGTCATTATTCTCATAAAACATAGGCCAATCCATCCAGCTCGGCGTGAATTTGGCACCCAGAGAATAGCCGCAGGCGTTGAGCCGATGCGAGGAGAGGCCGTGCTCATCGAGCACCCGCGTATGCGCGGCAAAGACATCGCCGGCCGTGGCCCCCGGTTTGAGCGCGGCTTCGCAGGCGAGCAACGCGTCTTTGGCGGCTTGATGATAGGTGAGGTGAAGCGGGCGTGGCGTGCCGACCGCCACCGTGCGCATCAGCGCCGCATGATAGTGGCGATAGACCCCGGCAAATTCGAGCGTGATTTGATCGTTTTGATCGAGCTTGCGACGGCCGGATTTATAACGGCACAAAAGCGCGTCGCGGCCTGAGCCGATGATAAATTCATTGCCCGGATAATCACCGCCATTTTTGAACACGGCATTATGTTGCGCAGCGAGAATATCGCCTTCGTCTGCCCCGGCGCGAATGGCCTCAATGCCAGCGCGGTCGGCTAAATCCGATAACCGCGCTGCTTCGCGTACATAAGAGATTTCCGCATCTGATTTCACAGCGCGCAAGCGCGTGACAATGTCGGAAGCATCAATCAGCGTGCCGTTGCCGTCAAAGGCGGCTTCGAGCTTCTTTCCGTTGGAATGAACAAGGCCATAGCTTTCATATTCCACGCCGATGCGTTTGCCTGCACCGCCGAGATCCTTCACCATCGCCAAAAGATCGAGTGAAGGATTGGCATCGCGCCCATCTTTCCAAATGCGGATATCGGTGAGGTTTGACGTATGCTGCGCCTGCCGCAAATCGGCTGAGCGGGTCAGCAGCGCCATGCGCCCATCGGAGGCGAGATAAAGCGCCTGAAAAAAGCAAAAGCCGAATGTGTCATAGCCGGTGAGCCAATACATGCTCTCCTGCTGAAACAGCAGCATGCCATCAAGCTGTTGCTCTTCCATCGCATCAAGCAGGCGATGGCGGCGGCGGAAATACTCGTAATCGTCAAAATGAAGGGTCATTCCCCCTCTTTAGGGGATTCTTTTCCCCGAGTCAGCAGGCGCGGATCGCATCCGAAAAAACCGCCCGTACCCTGTGACATGTCACAGGTCAAACGCGCTTCAAAATCGGTCACACTCTCATCCCCGGGGCGGGGTTCGAGCCTCAAACCGGGTTTGATCGAGAACGCCCCTCGATGCGCAGGCTGGTGGCAACAGGGCGATAGACGAAGGACTCTCCCATGGCAAAGCACAATCTTCGCCGACATCTTCCCCTTAACATGATCGGCCGGATCATCGGCTTTGCGGTGATCGCCTCTCTGCTGTCAGCCTGCGTAACGAAAAGCGTGAATGATGTCGCGTTGGGCGATGCGGGCCAAGCCTTCAAAGTCAAATTCGGCACAGTGCTTGCGGTCAAGCAGGTCAATATCCGCTCCAATCCGGAAATCGGAACCGGTGCCGGCATGTTGGTCGGCACCGCGGCGGGTGCGGGTTATGGCCGTTCGCAAACCGCGGCGCTTGAGGGCGCCATTGCGGGCGCGCTCCTCGGCGCCGTTGCGCAACATGCCTATGAAACCGGCAATGGGTATGAATACACCATCGCCTTTGCCGATGGTTCAACCGAAGTGATTGATCAGGCACAGGCGGCGGAAGATCCGGTGTTCAAGCCGGGTGCGGCCGTGATGGTGCAGTTTGGCGCCACCCGCAATCGTGTTTTACCGGCTGAAGATTTGCCGGACAATGTCGCGATGCCCAAACAGGTTAAAGTCGCTGGCGCACCAAAGCCCACGCGTCATCTCGGCGTCACGACCTGTCAAAAAATGCCCTCGGGCAACGGCCTGCGCAAGACTTGCACGGAGGAGTAAGGGTCTATTGCACCAGAACCGGAAAACCAGCCTTCTCGAAAATCTTGCGTGCAGCGGGCGATTTCAAAAAGGCGAGAAAGTCTTCTGCCGCAGGGTTTTTGGTCGATGCTGTGAGTGCAAACGGATAGATAATCGCCTCGTGACTATCAGGCGGAAAAGTCGCAACAATTTTCACAGCGCGTTCTACTTGCGCATCGGTTTTGTACACAATGCCAAGCGATGCTTCTTTGCGTGCAACAAAAGCGAGTGCGGCGCGCACATTGTCGGTCTGCGCGAGTCTTGGCTCAACCACGCTCCATAAATTCAGCTTCTGCAATGCCGCTTTGGCATAGACCCCGACCGGTACGGAATTGACATCACCGGTAGCAAGACGACCATCGCCGAGCGCTTCAACAATCGCGGAAGCGTTCAAATCAAGCATGTTGAGCGATGAGGATATCGGCGCAACCACAACAAGGTCATTGCCGAGTATATTGACGCGCGTATCATTTTTGATGAGTTTTTTTTCATCAAGATAATCCATCCATTTGAGATCCGCCGAGGCAAAGAGATCAGCCGGTGCACCCGCCTCGATTTGTTTGGCCAGTGCGGAGGAGGCGGCAAAGGAAAATTTCACCTCCACACCGCTTTGCGCGGTGAAAGATTTTCCGGTTTCCTCAAACACGTCTTTGAGCGAGGCCGCCGCGAAGACAAGGAGCGGATCACCGCCTGCGCGTGCTTCGTGAGCGAGGGGCAAGGCTGAGAGGGCAAGAAGGGCTAATGCCGAAAGGGCACGACGCGTGCGGGTCATGGTCAGTCCTCATACGTTAAGGAACAAGGCTTAAAAATTCGCCCGAGGCCCGGAACCGCACGACCGGGAATCAGCACGTCGCGCGCACGGCGCTCTTGCTTCGCGAATGACCTAAAAACGCGTCAAATGAACGCAATTGTCAAGAAGGCTCCGTTGAAATTCAACAATTTGAGCGCCTTTAGAGATTTTGTGGGCTTGAGCCGGACCGCCAGCATGTCGTTCTCCCGCATCTTGGGCCCTGTTGCCTCTTTCCCCGCCGCCGCGAACATCCTAAATCGACAGGATGGCTCGCACCCCCCGCGC
Organism: Hyphomicrobiales bacterium; assembly: GCA_947455645.1. Lineage (GTDB taxonomy): Bacteria > Pseudomonadota > Alphaproteobacteria > Rhizobiales > Beijerinckiaceae > CAIUPE01. Next base: position 16,662 of record CANGPA010000039.1, read on the forward strand.
TTCGTCTGATCTGAACGACAATGCCCCCGATCTGCCCGAGGATTTGGACCTTGAGGCGGAGGAGGAGACGTCTGTCGAGGATAGCGTTACGCTTGATCTTGATTTGTCGCCGGACGCGACGCCGCAACGCTTGAAAGCGGGTGTCGAGGTCATTCAAAACGCTTTGAAGACGCTGCCCAACGCGCCGGGTGTTTACCGCATGTTGGGCTCGGACGGCGCTGTACTTTATGTCGGTAAAGCCAAGAGCCTCAAAAAGCGCGTGTCGAATTATGCGCGCGGTGTCGGCCATACAAGCCGCATCGCCCGTATGATTGCTGATACCGCCGCGATGGAATTTGTCACCACCGAAACCGAGACCGAAGCGCTTCTTCTGGAAGCCAATTACATC
>CANGPA010000040.1 GCA_947455645.1 Hyphomicrobiales bacterium
AATAATCTGCGAGCGGATCATGGCGGCGTTGATCAGTGGAACGCCGATAAAATGACAGCCCGGTCGCGTCATGAACCGCTGGTAGCGCCCACCCGTGAAAATGGTCCACATCCTAAAAACGCGAATGGCCGCGCCGAACTCTCCGATCTCGCACGACGTGTTGCTGAAATGCGTCTAGCGGGAGCACAAGCGCGGTGAAGTCTTTGCGTTTTCGTCCCATGATCTTGGCAGCCTATGCCATTACGCTTCTCTTGGGCGTAAAATTTTATATGTCTTCGGCGACGTCAAATATGGGTCTCAATGATCATGGCCAACTCGCCAATACGATTTCGCAATCCTTTGTATTTTTGAAGAACAAGGATGAACGTCCGAGCGGCATTGTCACAGGCGCCACGCCGACGCCCGAGAAGAAGAAAGAACCAGATGCTACCCCTCCGGTAGGCGAAGCAGCGTCGAAAGACGCGCCGAAAGACGGATCAAAAAAAGGGGAAGCCGCCGCTCAAAGCGCTGAAGCGCCAACGACTGAACCGGCCAAACAACCCGGCGCGGATAATGAGGCCATTTCTGTTCCCGAAACCCCGGATAGTGAGAAAACACTGTTGCAACGTCTCGCGGCGCGGCGGGCTACGCTTGAAGAACGAGAAAAGGCGCTGTTGGAACGTGAGGCTCTCGCCGCGGCGGCGGAACAACGTCTTGAGGCTCGCATTGCAGAATTGAAGGCGGCCGATGCTGAATTGAAAACGGCGCTTGAGGCGCGCAAGGCCGAGCAGACCAATTTGAAGCCGCTCGTCATCATGTATGAGGCGATGAAGCCCAAAGATGCTGCGCGGATCTTTGAAAAATTGCAATTGGCGGATCTATTGCCGGTTGCTCAAGCGATGAACCCCAGAAAGCTTTCTGATGTTTTAGCACAGGTCGACCCGGCGGTGGCCGGTCGCATCACTGTGGGTCTCGCTCCGTTTTTAAGAAAAGTACCGGGTACAGATCAGAATGGAACAGTACCTGAATTGCCGGATTTGCCCGTCAAAACGCGCTAGGGCTTCGTTAAAGAATTTTCTTTTATATGCCGTAACGTCAATCCAATTTAGAAATTGATCATGCCCATCAGCACCTTTGCCTCATCGGGTCTCACGCTCGTGAAGTCCATTAGTTTTCGCAGTCTTATGATTGCAGGGCTGCTATGGGCTGGAATTGCTGCGTCGGCGGCAGAGCAAGCAAGCTCAGCCACCGCTCGTTCCATGGATGCCAAGGATTACGGTCGTATTGTACTTTCATTTGAACATATGCCGGAAGTTGAAACTTCAGTCGCAAAAGGTGTGATTGTTATCACTTTTAATCGTCCCATTAATCTTTTGCCCGACCGAATTCCAGCCGATTTACCAAATTGGATCGCAGCCGCGCGTATGGACCCCGATAAGAAAGGTTTAAGACTTGCTCTGTCGCGGGCTGCACGTCCAAATCTGATTGAAGCCGGCAATGATCTTTATATTGATCTTTTGCCTGAGGGGTGGAAAGGGAACCCGCCGCCGCTACCGCAAGATGTCATTCGCGATTTATCGCGTAAAGCCCGCATTGCGGATGAGTTACAAAAACCTGCAAATGCATCGAACCTCTTGCTCGTTGATACGGCTTCATCACCAAAATTGTCCCGTATGGTGTTTCGTGGCGCATCACCATCAGCGCTCCGCGTTAGTCGTAAAGATCAATTGGTTGAATTGGAATTTTTGGGTGATTACAAATTGGACATCGCCCGTCTTAGATCCGAGTTGCCGAATGGTTTCAAATCCATCGACATGGATAAATCTGAGAATGGATTGATCATTCGAATTCAGATTGCGATGGGTGCCATTCCTGATGCACGTGTGGAAGATGGTGCCGCCGTCGTTGATGCGGCGTTTAAAAGTTCTGGCACAATAGAACCGACGCGAACGGCACCGGCGCAGATTAAAGGATCAAATAGTTCAGGTGAAACCGAGACGGAAAGGACGGTGACGCTGGAAACTGCTCCATCCTTCGGACTAAGTTTATTAAGCGGAATTGATGGGCCAAGAATTCTTATAACATCATCCAAGCGGCCCCCTCTGGCCGCTTTTTCACGGGGTGATGCCGCCTATCTCGCCATACAAACAGACTACGAGCCCGATAGCGCAGCCTTGCAGGCCGCAGCAAAAAATCTTGTTGAATTGCGTACCTTTCGTTCTGGAGATTTGTTTGTTTTGCGGTTCAAGAGCAAAGGGCCTTTGTTTCCGGATGTGCAATCATCATCAGAAGAGTCGGCTACGATAATTTTACGAGATCATCCCACACGCGCCGCGTCAATGATCGAGATCATGCCGCAATTGGGGGATAATGGTCGCGCTCAACTCTTGGGCATCATGTCTGAAACCAAGATCGTTCAGATGATTGATGATCCTGTAATTGGTGATCATATGATCATTGTGCCAACCGCTGTTACAGGGCTTGGCGTACGGGTGCCGAAAACTTTTCCCGAATTATCAGTGTTGCCCTCTGCGCAGGGTCTGGCTTTGGTGCCAGTTGCGGATGATCTGGTCGTTTCAGCCGATAATGGCCTGATCACAATCAAAAGACCTTCTGGCTTAGCGCTGTCTGGCCTGTCGGAGACCGATGCGTCCGGTCGTGAGCGAACGGGCTTGAGCGTCATCAGCCGTGCCCGCTGGGAACGCGATGAACAATCTGATTTTGCATCACGGCGCAACACATTGATGACGATGATCGCAAATGCTGACGAAGCAGACCGCTTTCGGTTACGAGTCATGTTGGCGCGCTTTCTCGCGGCCAATCAACTTTATCGGGAAGCCCGTGCTGTTTATATTGGTGCGCTTCCGGCAGCCGATATTTCAGCCGCCTCACCGCGCGATCGTCTCGAATTGGCGATTTTTTCAGCCTTGGGAGGCGATGTTGATTTTGCCCGCAAATTGCTCTCGGATCTTTCTTTGAGCAATCAGGACGAGGCAGTTTTGTGGCGGTCTTATCTCGATGCAATTGATGGTCATAATGTTGAGGCGGTAGCGGGATATCGTCGTACCGCAGCCATCGCCGCGCTTTATCCCGAGACGCTGCGGCGGATCTTGCGCTCACAAATTGCGGAAGCTGCAATTGAAACAGACTCGACAGGCTTGGCCATTGAACTGGTTGAGAGTTTGATGGAAGGGCAGGTTGATGCCATTCCCGATCGTGTTTCCTATTATCGTGGGCGCATTTTTGAACTCACCGGCAAGCCGGAGGATGCCCGTTCTGTTTATGAGCGTTTATCGACCTCTACGGATGCGTCAACCGAAATTCGTGCACGGACTGCGTTCTTGGCGCTTGATCTTAAGGATGGAAAAATAAAATATCCTGATGCGGTCAAGGCCTATCAAATACTTGTTACACTCTGGCGTGGCGATCCGCTTGAAGGTCGCATTCTCATGGCTCTCGGACGCGCCGCCACACTCGCGAAAGATTGGAAAGCGGCCTTCACTGCCGCACAAAAATTGAACCGTATTTATCCGGAAGTGGATGGCGTAAGACCATTTCTCGAGGATATGGCACTTCGCTTTGATAAGCTCGTATCCGGAGAAGGACCCGAAAAAATTGATGCGTTTGAATCCGTGGCCTTGTTCATGGATTTTCGTGAATTCATGCCGGTTGGAAAACGCGGCGATGAGTTGACATCGAAATTCATCGATCATCTTGCCGAGCTCGATTTGTTGCCGCAGGCGACAGAGCTTCTGCGTTATCAAATTTCAAATCGTCTATCGGCTGAGGATAAGCCGCTGGCCGCCATACGTCTCGCAGAACTCTATTTGCGGGATCGAAAGCCCCTTGAAGCAGTTCGCGCGATTGCCGATACGCGTTCGGGTGGAATTGATGATGAAACAAGACGGGCACGCCGGTTTATTGAAGCGCGGGCGCGCTCTGAATTGGGGCAAACAAAAGCGGCTATCGATATTCTTGAGGGCATAGAGGATCGGGAAACCAGCGTGCTTCGCGGCGATATCTACTGGCATGCAAAGGAATACACATTTGCGGGCGCGGGCTATGAGCAGGCTTTGTCGGAATCGTGGCGTGAAGACGCTCCCTTGACGGAAGAGGACTCGGTCATCTTGTTGCGGGCGGCAATTGCCCATGTACTCGCTGCAGATCCAATGGCGATTGATCGTTTGCGTGCGCGTTATGCCAAGAAATTGGAGAAGACGCCTGATGCGCCAGCCTTTCGCTTGTTGATGTCACCGCCTGCAACACGGGCCGCGCTCGCCTCCGCATTTGCCGATACGGTTTCAAATGCCACGATGTTGGACGCTTTCCTTGCCAATTATCGTAAGCGTTACGTCTCCAAAAATGGCGATACGCCCGCCCCAACATCACCACAGGGCTAATGCTGAATAGGCAAGTCACGCTTCGGCCCCATCAGACAAGGAACGCATCTTTTTGAAGTCGCGGAATCGTAATCTGCGTTAAAGGCCGTAACTTTTGACAAGCGATCCGACAACCAGACTCCAACCATCGACAAGCACAAAAAAGATGAGTTTGAATGGAAGGGATATGGTTGTGGGTGGAAGCATCATCATGCCCACTGCCATGAGAATGGAGGCAACGGCCAGATCAATAATCAAAAAGGGCATAAACAGCAGAAAGCCAATTTCAAATGCGCGGCGCAATTCAGAAATCATGAAGGCCGGTATTAAAGCGGTCAGGGGCGTTACATCTGGTGACGCAGGACGCGGTTCGCCAGACATATCCAGAAACAAAGCGAGGTCCTTCTCTCTCACTTGTGAGAGCATAAAGGTGCGAATTGGCCCCGAACCGCGTTCGAGGGCGACATCCGCTGTGATCGTTCCGGCAAGCAGCGGCGAGACCGCATTCGCATAAACGAGCTTGGCGGTTGGTGCCATGATGAATGCCGTTAGAAACACGGCAAGGGACACCAGGATCATATTGGGCGGCGCTGAGGGCGTGCCGATGGCGGAACGCAATAAGGATAAGACGACAACAATTCGCGTGAAGGACGTGACCATAATTAAGATGGCCGGTGCCAGAGATAAAATCGTAATCAGCGCGATGAGTTGCAGGGCGCGTTCCGTCGCACCGCTGTTTGGCCCGAGATCGAGGGATATTGACTGGGCATGGACCGCTCCTGCACAGAGGCAGAGCGCCAAAATCACACCCACAAGTCTGATCAGTGGAAAGCGCGACGAATCCATGCGCCGACCGTAAGTGTCGGGGAGGGATGTTCCAGTGTCGCTTCCGTATTTACTTTACGTTACGTCATTTTAGCTGTGGAAAGCAGGGCGGATTAAGGGTCTTGATGCCGCCCAAGCAGGCGCCGTAAGCCGTCGGTGGGCGATTGGGCATCGCGAAGCGGAACAATGGGAGCGGATAGGGGGTCGATGATGGTTTCCGGAACATCGGCTTCCACAGCCAGATCCGCAGCCCCCGTTTCAAGCCCTTGGCTCAAAGGCGCCATGGACACGGTTGGCATCGCGCCTTTTGATGATGACGATGGTTGTGCCGGTATGTTGGGCAGCGGTTCTGTCCGCATTGTCGGCGTCAACCGGTCAAACCGGCGTGCGATTTCTGAAAGGTCTGAGGAGCGCGGCGTGATCCGGTCGATTTGCGCGGGCGTGGGGCTGTCATATGAGGCGGTCAATGGCGCTGGGGCCGTGGGCATTTGAACACTCGCCATTTGCACATTGCTTAGGGGCGCATGGAATGATTGTGCCGTGGCCATTTGTGTCGGAGCCGTTTGTACCGTGGTTGCTTGAGGCGCAGGGTCATAGGCGCTCGTACTTGGTTGGGGATAGCCTGAAGCGGATTTGGCTGCCGGACTGAGTTCGCGCTGTGTGTTGGGCACGCTGCGTACAATATTGGTTTCAACCACGAGATCGGAATTGCCGCCGATCAGCAGCAAATGTTCCACCTGGTCGCGGCGAACGATGACAAGTTGGCGTTGACGGTCGATGCTGAACGTATCCACCAAACCCAGACGCGGCTGGCGGCCACGACCGCCGCCCTCAAGTCGATTTGAATTACCCACCACGCGACGCAACATCCATCCAAACAACACAAGAAGGACGAGGATGGTGAAGAGCGCGAAGACATAGAGATAGGGCTGGGGCAGGGAGAGACCAAACAGGGTCGACAAATTCAGCACTCCTTTTGGATGATGATCCGCTCTGTGAGAGGGTCGTTAGCAACGCAATCGAATTAGTCCAGCTTGGGTTGGACGCTTGAGTTAGACGCTTGAGTTGGAATTGCGGGTTAGACGTGTGGGTTAGATATAAGTGCCGTCCTCTTGCTACCGTTCAACGCCAGACCGGCGATCATGACAAGGTCGTTCTGGCGTGAAACTGTGACGAGAGATTGGCAGTCCCGCCCTGATTCTGCTTTGCCTAAATTTTAGACAATCCGGCAGGGATGATCATGTTTATGAATTATTAACCATAATAGTCCAATGCTTACCGCATCACCAGTCACAGAGTATTTGAAATGGCGGTTGGCTTACTTGATGGATTAAAGGCGAAATTGGCGTGGATCAGCGCCCGGCAGTCGGTTTTGGCCGCAAATATCGCAAATGCCAATACGCCGGGGTTCAAACCACGTGATTTGGATCCATTTTCGCTCCCCAGCCCAGGCCACGTGTCCCTCCTCACCACCGATTCCGGGCACATTCGCACCGATTCCTTGGCCGAAAATCCCAAAAATTCAAAAACGCACACCTACGAAACCCACCCATCCGGCAACGCCGTTGTCCTTGAAGAAGAGATGACAAAGCTCGGAGAACAGCAGCTCGACTATCAACTCGCTTCAACGCTCTACGTTAAAAGTCTGGGTCTTTTGAAAATTGCTGTTGGACGGAGGTAAGCATATCATGGATCTTCTACGATCAATTGCACTCGCGACCGCGGGCCTTAAAGCGCAGGCAGGTCGCATGCGAATAGCATCAGAGAATATAGCTAATTCTGACTCAACAGCGACAAAACCGGGAGGGGACCCTTATCGCCGTAAGGTTCCTGTTTTTCGTGTTTCAAATTCGATGAATGGTACCGAGAACGTGGTCATGTTCGCAGGAACACGGCTTGATAAAACAACGTTCCCGACGCGAATAGATCCAGGACATCCAGCGGCGGACTTATCTGGTTCTGTAAAATTGCCAAATGTTGATCCTGTCATTGAGCAAGCGGATCTTCGAGATGCTCAGCGAAGCTATGAGGCAAATTTGAATGTGATATCTGTGACACGCCGGATTATGTCTCGAACAATTGATATTCTGCGGGGCTGAGCAAAGCTAGATCGGAGAAGTTACAATGGTAGCTAATCTTTTTGCGGCTGGATCTTATGCCGCAGCGCAAAATCTTCTTACCGGAACTGTTGCTGCGCCTTCGTCAAATAGTGGGATTTCAGATTTCGCATCTCTGGTGCGTGAACAGGTTGATTCCGCACGGAGTGTAGACCAGCAAGTGAAAGCGTCAGTTGAGGGTAAATCAGACCTTTTAAGTGTCGTTACGGCAGTTTCTGAAAGTGAAAGTGCCATAGAAACACTTGTCGCTGTTCGGGATAAGGTGATAGCAGCCTACGAGGAAGTTATGCGGATGACCGTCTGATTCGGGAATGTAAAATGACTGCACCTGAGTTGATCGATGTTGCTAAAGACGGACTGATTACTTATGCACGAGTTGCTGGTCCACTCATGCTCGTTATCATGATCGTTGGTGTCATTATCTCATTTGTTCAGGCTATTACTCAGATCCAAGAACAAACCCTTACGTTTGTGCCTAAAATGGCGCTGACTGGCTTGGGTCTCTATTTTCTTTTGTCTTTTATAGGTGACTCGATTTCCACCTATATGACACGCATTGCATTTCGCATTTCGCAAGGCGGATAAAGTGTCTTTGTTTTCAATTAGGCGCGATCGATGCTGACCTATTCGGTACCAGTAGATCTAACTCTACGTTTTTTTTTGAATTTTGCCCGTATTGGTTCAATGGCAATGCTTATTCCTTTAATAGGCGAGCAATTTATACCCGCTCGCGTTCGCCTTGTCTTTGCTGTTTTTCTATCAATCCTGCTCATACCTGTTTTGAAGTCATATACTCTTCCAGCAATATTGACAGCTGATGGGCTATTTTCATTCTTTTTGAGTGAAATTATTATTGGTCTGATTTTAGGTATTTTTGTCCGTATACTCGTGGTTGCCGCGGATATGGCAAGCCAGTTTATCACTCAGTCTTTAGGGCTGTCTCTTGGTGACACGCTCAATCCAAGCTTAGGTCAATCGACACCAGTTTTAGGTACTTTTTTATCGCTGCTCGTGCTTGTTATCTTCTTTTCATTCGACGGGCATTATTATGTAATTCAATATATCTTTGAAAGTTATAAAAATCTCCCCCTCGGTGGGCCAATTATTATCCAAGATTTTAGCGATTTTGCCGTCCGTGTCGTCAGTGATTCACTTGTTATTGCACTAAAAATTGCGACTCCCTTTATATTTTTCGGAATTATTTTGAACTTGGGCATGGGGCTAATTTCGAAACTCATGCCTATGGTATCAATCACGTTTCTTTCAGTACCAATCTCGGTATTGGCGGGAATAGTAATTTTGTTCATTTTACTTGATCCAATAACAAAGGGATTTATAGATCATTTGAAGGGTTTTCTTGAGTCTATGGTTTTAGGATCAGTTTAATGGCTGAAGAAAGTGAAGAAGATCGTTCTGAAGCCCCATCGCAAAAAAGAATTGATGATGCGCTAGGCAAAGGCGACGTTCCCAAAAGCCCTGAAATTTCTACCTGGTTTTTAGTTGGAGCTATGGCTTTAATTATAAATTATTTATCGGGAGAGGGGTTGCCTGGCGCATATTCATTAAAAAGTTTTTTTATACATGCAGGTGAACCCTCAAATTATGGCTACCAAGTAAAAGTATACAAGGATATGGCCTTCAAAATAGTAGCTGAGGCCTTGATGGGTGTTTTTGCCCTTTTAATTGCAGCCGCCATAGTGGGTTCTTCCATTCAGCATCGTGCGGTCATTTCGCTTGAATTGGTTCGTCCAAAATTGACAAACATATCGCCTTTATCAGGGTTCAAAAGACTGTTTGGAAAAGAGGCGTTTATTCAATTTCTAAAAAGCATATTCAAATTTTTGATTGTAGGGGCTGCTGTAAGTGCTGCAATTTGGAATCAGCACGATCAATTAGCGTTGATAATGAGCCATAATTTGCATTATTTTGTAAATTTCTTGCGTGAATCAATGTATAAACTTGTTTTAATGGTTCTTATTCTCCAGGCCTTTATTGCTGGAGGGGATTATATTTATCGTTGGTTTTCATGGTACGGTCGGTTGAAAATGACACGGCATGATGTCAAGGAGGAGTATAAACAGCAGGAAGGTAGCCCTGAAATTCGGCAAAAACTTCGTCAGCTTAGGCGTGATTTTGCGCGCCGTACTATGATGAAGAAGGTACCCAAGGCTACAGTTGTAATCACAAATCCTACCCATTTCGCGGTTGCCCTTCAATATGAGGCTGGTATGCAAGCGCCCGTCTGTTTGGCAAAAGGTGTTGATGTTTTAGCAATGCGGATTAGGGCAATAGCCGACGAACATAATATTCCGATAGTGGAGGAGCCGCCATTAGCGCGCTCCCTTTATCGTCTGGTTGATATTGAGGAGCAGATTCCACTTGATTTATATAAGCCGGTCGCTGAAATCATTGGTTATGTGATGCGGCTTCGTCAGAGGCAATATGCACGCTATCCAAATAGAGTGAGGGCGCAATGAATGATATCGCGCATGCAGGAGTATTGCGGCGGCCAAATCGTAACGTCGCCTTGGTTGGTTTGGCAGGCTTTGCCTTTTTGCTCATCGGGTTTGGCGCTTTCTCAGTTTTCTACATCCACAATCAATTTGAGCTTCTTGTCTTGGGGCTCGTTGCTGCATTAGCAACCATTGGTGCATTTTGCCTTTTTGCGATTTCATTTGGGTATTTAAATTGGTTCGGATCGGAAGAGCCCCAAAGCGTTTTTCTGGAAATTATTAACCAATCAAACGATGCTTATTTTATAACTGATCGATTAGGTAAGGCCGTTTACTGTAATCGCGCCTACATGCAGTTAAATGATGTGAGTTCGTTTCGGGACGTTCGTGCGCCTGAAGGTCTTTTTGTGGATGCGCCAGAAGCGGCGCAGGCCGTCTATCGTTTGGCACAAGCAGCATTAATGGGTCGCGTCGGACAAGAAGAAATTCGTGTCGACCAAGGTTTACGGGGCAAGGGCGCGGCTTGGTATCGGATTAGCACCGCGCCGTCTTATCATGAGCGCGGCAAGGGGTGTCAGGTTTGGCGTATTGCTGACGTGACCGAAGAGCGTGATCGCCAAGAAACTGTTTTTCACGAATTGCAACATGCCATTGACTATCTGGATCATGCCCCATCAGGATTTTTTTCAGTCAACCGTGACGGTGAAATTGTATATTTGAATGCAACTTTGGCAGAACGTCTGGGCTTCGATCTAACTGCCTCTGGTTCGGGGGGGCTGCGGTTAGATGAAATTGTCGTTCAAGCGGATTTACCCTCGATTTTAAAGTTGTCTGGGCCACCGGGTGAAAGCCTAACCGAGGTTATCGATACGGAGATTAAGAGTGCTACCGGAGCCTACATTCCGGTCCGTTTGTATCATCAATGGACATTTGATGCGAAGGGATTATCTCAACCGAGCCGGACACTTGTCATTGAGCGATCAAGCCTTTTGAGCGACGGAAATGATGACCTTATTGATGAACAAAGATTCTCTCGTCTTTTTAATGCGTCGCCTTTCGGAATTGTGACGATCGATGTTGATGGCAAGATTGTCAGGATGAACTCTGCGTTTGGTCGTATTGCGCCGTCTAACTCCAGTGTAATCGGTCAAAAACTTTCAGCGTTGGTGGCCGAAGCCGATCAGGATGAGCTTCGTAGTCTGCTTAATTTCACGGCGGATCAATGGGGAACTATGGCGCCAGTGGAGTTAAAGCTAGCGGAAGACGGTCGATCTGCGCGCTTTTTTGTGACGCGTTTACCGCTTCATGGTGATGCCTCTGATGAAGCGGCAATTATTCACGTTGTTGATACAACGGAGCAGCGTGCGCTTGAGGCTCAATTTGCTCAAGCGCAGAAAATGCAGGCTGTCGGAGAGCTTGCTGGCGGCATAGCGCATGACTTTAATAATGTTCTACAAGGTATTCTAGGATATGCGGATTTGCTTCTTGCAAGCCACCGGCCGACGGATCCGGCATTCCAGGATATCATGGAGATAAAGCAGAATGTAAATCGAGCGGCCGGGCTTGTGCGGCATCTGCTTGCCTTTTCAAGACGGCAGACGCTGCTTCCAATCGTTCTTCAATTTACTGAAGTTTTTTCAGATCTATCGCGTTTGCTTAATCGCCTATTGGGTCTCCGGATCACGCTCGATATCAAACATGATCGAGAATTATGGACGGTTAAGGCGGATCGAACTCAGTTTGAGCAAGTCATAATCAATCTCGCCATGAATGCGCGCGATGCGATGCCTGAAGGAGGGCATCTGTCGATTAAAACAGCCAATGTCACATCGTCTTCTATTCAAGACTTCGGGGATGCATCCATTCCTCCGGCAGACTACGTTATGGTTGAAATTGTTGATTCAGGAACGGGAATCTCCCCGGATTTGATCGATAAAATATTCGAACCCTTCTTTACGACGAAAGAAGTCGGCAAAGGGACGGGTCTCGGTTTGTCGATGGTCTATGGCTTTGTAAAGCAATCGGGCGGATTCATAATGTGTGACTCGAAGCTGGGGGAAGGGACTCGGTTTCGTATCTTGCTCCCGCGTTATATTCCCGATGCCACTGAGCGAGCGGATGAAGCCGTTGCATTGAGCTCTACAGTTAAAGCCTCGCCGGATTTGTCTGGCCAGGGCACAATTCTTCTCGTTGAAGATGAGGACGCGGTTCGCGCATTTGGTGCGCGTGCGCTGTCACAGCGGGGCTATCGGGTGCTAGAGGCGGCAACCGGACTAGAAGCCCTTGAGGTATTGTCCGGCGAGTCAGTGCCGGTCAATCTCATCGTATCGGACGTTGTCATGCCGGAAATGGATGGGCCGTCTTTGCTTAGAGAGGCTCGGGCCCGGGGGATCCAATCGCGATTTATCTTCGTCTCGGGCTATGCGGAGGACGCATTCCGGAAGAATTTACCGGAAGGTGAGAGCTTTGGCTTCCTCCCGAAGCCCTTTTCGCTCAAACAATTGATCGAGACCGTGAAAGCTGCAGTCGATTAAATAACTGATATTATTTGCATTTTTAAAAATGTGACATGAGAACAAAAAAAGAACTTGATGAAGAGAACAAAACATGATCAAAAAATACCATCCGCGTCATTGAGACTCGGAATCGTCTCTGCCATAAGGATCACTGTTATGTCGCAAGCCGCACTCCGGGTCGTTGAAGGTCAATCCATGGATAAGTCAAAAGCGCTAGATGCTGCCCTTTCTCAGATTGAAAGAGCCTTCGGTAAAGGTTCCATCATGCGGCTTGGAAAGAATGACAAGCCGGTTGAGATTGAATCTGTTTCGACAGGGTCGATTGGGCTTGATATTGCCTTGGGTATTGGTGGTTTGCCGCGGGGCCGTATCGTCGAGATTTATGGACCTGAATCATCAGGTAAAACGACTTTGGCACTCCATACGGTTGCCGAAGCTCAGAAAAAAGGTGGTGTTTGCGCCTTCGTTGATGCCGAACATGCGCTTGATCCGGTTTATGCGCGTAAACTCGGTGTGAATCTCGAGGATCTTCTGATTTCTCAGCCCGATACAGGTGAGCAGGCTCTGGAGATTTGCGATACGCTGGTTCGTTCTGGTGCCATCGATGTGCTCGTTGTCGACTCGGTCGCTGCCCTCGTTCCGCGCGCTGAAATTGAAGGCGAAATGGGCGATGTACAGCCGGGGCTACAAGCCCGATTGATGAGTCAGGCTCTTCGCAAGCTGACGGCATCGATCTCGCGGTCAAATTGCATGGTGATCTTCATCAATCAAATCCGGATGAAGATTGGCGTCATGTATGGTTCGCCGGAAACCACAACGGGCGGGAATGCCTTGAAGTTCTATGCCTCGGTCCGTCTAGATATTCGCCGGATTGGTGCGATTAAGGACAAGGAAGAGGTCATCGGCAACACAACCCGCGTAAAGGTTGTTAAGAATAAGGTCGCTCCGCCTTTCAAGCAGGTCGAATTCGACATCATGTATGGTGAAGGTGTCTCAAAAATGGGCGAATTGGTCGATCTCGGCGTAAAGGCAGGTATTGTTGAAAAATCGGGGGCCTGGTTCTCGTATGACAGCCAGCGTTTGGGGCAGGGGCGTGAGAATTCAAAAGCCTTTTTGCGGGCCAATCCTGAAGTTGCTGAAAAAATCGAACTACAAATCCGCCAAAATGCCGGTATGCTCGCCGAGCGAATTCTGGATGCTGTTGCGCCTACGGCAGAGGATCTAGATGAGGGTGATGCCTGATCTTCTCCCTCCGCTTCGGCTTTAATCATAAATCGCGCGCAGGCTTCTGGTCTGCGCGCTTTTTCATGGTCAGACTGATGGGTTGTCCTTCTCGACAGATGGCCACTTCGCCTCTAAAACTGGAGTTATTCGGCCCGGCTTGAGTTTAGTCGGTGCTTTTATGAGCCTTAATTCTGAAAGATCCATCGATGACCAGTGTGAACGATATCCGCTCGACATTTCTCGATTATTTTGCGCGTAACGGACATGAGATCGTTGCTTCGAGCCCGCTTGTGCCGCGCAATGATCCGACGCTGATGTTCACAAATGCCGGTATGGTTCAATTCAAGAACGTGTTCACAGGTATTGAAAAGCGGCCTTATTCGCGAGCAGCAACATCGCAAAAATGCGTTCGTGCGGGCGGAAAGCATAATGATCTTGATAATGTTGGGTATACCGCACGGCATCATACATTTTTTGAAATGCTGGGTAATTTCTCCTTCGGTGATTATTTCAAAGAGCGGGCGATTGAGCTCGCTTGGAACCTGATCACAAAAGACTACGCGATCGATAAGTCTCGTCTCATGGTCACTGTTTATCATGAGGATGATGAAGCTTTTAATCTTTGGAAAAAGATTGCTGGACTTCCCGAGTCAAAAATTATTCGAATTCCAACATCTGATAATTTCTGGGCGATGGGTGACACGGGCCCATGCGGTCCTTGTTCGGAAATCTTTTTTGATCACGGGGATAAGATTCCAGGGGGGCCTCCAGGTTCTCCCGATGCGGATGGTGATCGCTTCATCGAGATTTGGAATCTCGTATTCATGCAATTTGAGCAAGTCACACCTACAGAACGGATTAATCTGCCAAAGCCTTCGATTGATACGGGCATGGGCCTTGAACGTATCTCGGCTCTCTTACAAGGCACGCATGATAATTATGAAACAGATACGATGCGCGCGCTCATCCGTGCGGTTGCGGAAGCGACTGGCGTTGATCCTAAAGGACAAGCCAGTCATCGGGTTGTGGCCGATCATTTGCGTGCGACATCCTTCTTGATTGTGGATGGTGTTTTGCCGTCGAATGAAGGTCGCGGTTACGTGTTGAGGCGCATCATGCGTCGCGCCATGCGTCATCTCCAATTGCTGGGCGCCAAAGAACCCTTGATGTTTCGCCTCGTGCCCTCCCTTATTCGTGAGATGGGGCTAGCCTATCCGGAATTGGGTCGAGCCGAGCCGCTCATTGAAGAGACGTTACGGCTTGAGGAAACACGGTTCCGTCGTACCTTGGAGCGTGGTCTTGCGATGTTGGAAGACGAAACGCGGGCCCTATCGACCGGTCAGAATCTGTCCGGCGAAACAGCTTTCACGCTCTACGATACATACGGCTTTCCGCTCGACCTCACGCAAGATGCTTTGCGCTCGCGAGGTATCGGTGTCGACACCGACGCATTTAACGTTGCCATGGATCGGCAGCGTGAGAAGGCGCGTGCGGCTTGGGCCGGCTCTGGTGAGGCTGCAACCGATACAGTGTGGTTTGGCGTGAAAGAGGCCACCGGTGCCACCGAGTTTTTAGGTTATGATACGGAGCAAGCCGAAGGTGTCATCCGCGCTTTGATTTTTGACGGCAAGGTTGTGAAGGAGCTCAGCAAAGGACAATCCGGAATTGTAGTTCTCAATCAAACTCCGTTTTATGGTGAAAGCGGAGGGCAGGTGGGTGATACCGGTTTTATGGTCGGTACCGATGTCAAACTGCGTGTCACCGACACGCAGAAAAAATTAGGTGATCTTTTCGTTCATTTTGTAACTGTCGAGGACGGACATGCTAAATTGGGTGATGCACTCGAGTTAACGGTTGATCACGCGCGACGTAAATCAATTCGCGCCAATCATTCGGCCACGCATCTTTTGCATGAGGCGCTTCGCCAGGTGCTTGGTGATCATGTCGCTCAAAAAGGATCGCTGGTTTCCTCAGAACGTTTGCGGTTTGATTTTTCGCACACAAAGCCGATTTCTGACGAGGAACTTTTACAAATTGAGGATATCGCCAATCGTATTGTCTTGCAGAACGATCCTGTCGTGACGCGGTTGATGGGGGTTGAAGAGGCCATTGAAAGCGGAGCGCGTGCTTTGTTTGGCGAAAAATATGGTGATGAAGTTCGCGTGGTTTCGATGGGTACTGAGCCGAATGCAAATAAGGCCTATTCTGTAGAGCTGTGCGGTGGAACGCATGTAACGCGGACGGGGGACATTGGTCTCATTAGCATCATGTCTGAAACCGGTGTTGCAGCGGGAACGCGCCGTCTTGAGGCAATGACCGGCGATTCAGCGCGCCGGTATCTGTCTTCTGAGTCACGCAAACTCAAACAATTATCATCTCTTCTGAAAGTTGCGCCTCAGGATGCGGCAGATCGCCTTTCTGTTGTGATTGAAGATCGTCGTAAATTTGAGAGGGAACTTTCTGACCTTCGCAAGAAACTTGCAATGGGCGGCAGCGGATCTTCGGACATCACCGATATCAATGGAATAAAATTTATCGGACGTGTGACGGATGGCGTAGAGATTAAAGATCTTAAGGGTCTGGCGGATGATGCCAAAGCGCAAGTGGGTTCTGGTGTGATTGCTTTCGTCACCAAATCGGAAGACGGGAAAGCCGGCCTCGTTGTTGCAGTAACCAATGATCTCACGGCGCGATTTAATGCGGTTGATCTTGTCCGTATGGGTGCTGAAGCGTTAGGCGGCAAAGGTGGTGGCGGCCGTCCTGATATGGCTCAGGCGGGCGGCCCGGATGGCTCAAAAGCACAAGAGGCTATTGATGCTATCGTAACCGCATTGCGGAGTGCGGGATGAAGACGCGCAGGGCGGGCTCCTTTGATTTTGGAGTTCGCCATCTGCGCATGCGTGTTTATGCAATTTTAGAACAGGCGATGCCCGATGATCGGGTATCGCGTTTTGTACACGCCGCACTAATTTTGTTGGCTTTGGGAAGCGTATCGTCTGTCGTGCTTGAATCGGTTCCAACGCTTCGCACGCGTTACGACATTTTATTTTTGGCAATCGAGCTTATTACGGTCGGCATTTTTTCGATCGAATACGCGTTAAGGCTTTGGGTTGCTCCCCTTCATCCGCCCTATCGCCGCCTCAACTTTTTTCATGCTGCATTCAAACAGGCCTGCAGCCTGCCAGCACTGATAGATCTGCTGACCATTCTTCCGTTTTATCTTGCTCTGGTTTCTCCGGCCGACTTGCGTGTGTTTATTGTTTTCAGGGTCATTCGATTTCTTAAGATTGCACGTTATTCGCCTGGAATTCGATCGCTTTATGAAGCGATCATAAACGAGCGTCGCGCGTTACTGGCCTGTCTTGTTATCCTAGCATCGCTCATACTCGCGTCTGCGTCTGTGATGCATTTGGTTGAACACCAGGCACAGCCAGAAAAATTTGGCACGATCCCTGATGC
>CANGPA010000041.1 GCA_947455645.1 Hyphomicrobiales bacterium
ATCAAAATGTCCGGCGACAAGCAATGTGGCCACCAGCGATGTTGTTGTCGTTTTTCCATGCGTGCCCGCAATCGCCACGCAGGTTTTAAGCCGCATCAATTCGGCCAGCATCTCAGCACGCCGCACAACCGGTATGCGTCGTTCACGTGCCGCCATCAATTCCGGATTATCACGACGAATTGCAGTGGAGACCACAACCACTTCCGCATCGCCCAGATTTTTCGCATCATGGCCAATGGACACCGCGATGCCCTTCTCGCTTAACCGTTTCACATTGGCGCTGTCGGACGCATCAGACCCCTGAACGCGATAGCCAAGATTATGCAGCACTTCGGCGATGCCGGACATACCAATGCCGCCAATACCGACAAAGTGAATGGCACCAAGCTCGGTGGGAAGTTTCATCAGGGCTCACCTCTTGATGATTCACGAAAGGCTTCCGCCAGAACGAGACGTGCGAATCGCGCCGCCGCGTCGGGAATGCCGGCACTTTTGGCGGCTTGGCTTGAGGAGGTCAATCGATGCGGCTCGGAAAAAAGTTGAACGAGTAAATGGGAGAGTGTCTCGGGCGTAAATTCGGATTGCGGCACGACAAAGGCCGCGCCGATCCGCGCGAGACTCTCTGCATTTGCCGCCTGATCCTGATCAAGCGCGCCGGGAAGTGGAACAAGAATCGAGGGGCGCCCAATGGCGGCAAGCTCTGCAACTGTCGAGGCGCCTGCACGTCCGATGACAAGATGAGACGCTGCGATGCGGGCAGGCAGATCATCGAAGAAGGCACGAATATCGGCCTTGATATCCGCCTTCTCATAAAGGGTTTCAGCAAGCGCCACATCATCACCCCGCGCTTGATGCGTAACTCTTAAGCGCGCTTTCAACGCAGAGGGAAGCAAAGCGAGGGCTTGCGGAACAACAGAGCTCATCACCCGCGCGCCCTGACTGCCTCCCGTAATCAGAAGATTAATCGGTGATCGAACATCCAACGGTGGATAGACCACATTCATCACAGCTTGAACCGCTGGACGAAGAGGATTGCCGCTATGCACGGCTTTGCTTTGAAGCGCTGCCGACAGACCTTTAGGATGATCAAAACCCGTACCGATGCGACGCGCAAAGCGACCGACAAACCGGTTTGCACGCCCCATCACACCATTTTGTTCGTGAAGCACAACGGGAATACCCAACAATGCGGCCGCAATTAGTGGCGGCACCGACGGATATCCACCAAAACCCACCACCGCGCGCGGCTTTAAGCGACGCAACAAAGCGATGGATTGAACCGTTCCATAGAGCAATGCAAAAAGTGCTTTGATGAGCGCGATCGGTGATTTGCCAGACGGCGTCGCGGCGCGAATTTGATGGCGCGCGACGGCTGGAAACTGACCACCATAGGCCATGCCTCTGGCATCGGTTGCCAAATGAATCGCGATGTCTGACGCTTGAAGTTCACCAGCTAAGGCTTCGGCTGGAAATAAATGACCACCGGTTCCGCCGGCTGCAAGCACAATCACCGGCTTTGAGACGTCTCTCATTCATCCTGCTCCGCACGGAAGCGATCGACATAATCCGCGCGCGGACGCCGCCTTGTGACCGCAAGCAAAAATCCCATCGCAAGGCCCAGTGAAATCAAGGACGACCCGCCATAGGAAATAAAGGGCAGCGTCATGCCCTTCGCCGGAATGAGATGAACATTCACCGCCATGTTAATCGCGGCCTGAATACCAAACAAAATCACAAGGCCTGCGGCGGCTAGGCGACAAAACGGATCATCATTGCGACGCGCAAGATAAAGCCCGCGCAAGACGACAATGGTAAAAACAGAGAGAAGGACAAGACACGCGATGACACCAAACTCTTCTGCCGTTACAGCGAATACAAAATCCGTGTGACTGTCGGGCAAGATGCGTTTGATCGTGCCTTCACCCGGCCCTTTACCAAACCATCCACCTTCGACAAAGCTTTGTTTGGCATTATCAACCTGAAACGTATCACCCGCTTCTGGATTGCTGAAGCGATCAATACGATCGCGCACATGCGGCAAAAATTTATACGCGGCCGCGAGGCCTGCGGCACCAATGCCGCCCAACCAAAACACCCAGAAAATATGAAGGCCCGAGAGAAACACAATGCCCGACCACGCCATCGCAATCAGCATGGTCTGGCCGATATCCGGCTGCAAGACCAATGGACCAATCGTGGCAAACAGCAACACAAAGCCTAAAAAATTTCCCGGCACATCTTTGCGGCGTCCGCCTTCTGAAAAGGCCCATGCGACCAGAATGATAAAGGCCGGTTTGACAAATTCAGATGGTTGAATCGCAAGGCCTCCAAAAGAAACCCAGCGGCGTGCACCTTTCACTTCCTGACCGAATAAAAGGGCCACCACCACAAGCACCATACCGATGAGAAACACGGCCAGAGCTGTCCGACGCACCGCGCGCGGGGTCAAAAAACTCGCAATCATCATCACCACAAAAGCGGGTGCCAGATTGATCGCCTGACGGATCACAAAATGAAAAGTCGGCAGGCCCAAACGATCTGCAACCGGCGGACTCCCTGCAAGGCCCAACACAATGCCGGTGACCATCAGCAAGACGACCAGCACAAACATCAGACGATCAACCGTCCACCACCAATCCGCCAAAGGGTTTCGATCAAGACGCGATTGCATAGGCTAACCCTTTTTCATCGCAACAAAGCCCGGTGCTGCCGAGATGAGCTGACGGAACGCGTCGCCGCGCATTTCAAAATTTTTAAATTGATCATAAGAGGCGCAAGCCGGAGACAGGAGAACAACCGGTTCCTGATGCGACGAGATTTGCGCATCACGCAACGCGCGCTCAACCGCCACATCCAATGTTTCCGAGCGGTCATAAGGCATATGACCGTCAAGCATTTCGGCAAACGACAAAGCAGACTCCCCAATCAAATAGGCTTTTTCAACGCGCGGAAACAAAGCCTTTAGCAGGGCGATGCCGCCCTCTTTTGCTCGACCGCCGACAATCCAGAATAAACCGCCTTCAAAGGAAAGGAGCGCTTTCTCCGTCGCATCAGCATTGGTGGCTTTTGAATCATTGATTGCCAGCACGCGCCCCACATGACCAACCATCTCAAGCCGATGCGGCAGACCTGGAAAAGTGAGAAGACCCGCGCGAATTTCATCATCGGTCAGACCAAGCTGCGAAACCGCCGCGATCGCCGCCGCTGCATTTTGCGCATTGTGTCGGCCGCGCAAGGTGGGAATCGCTTTGAGATCCGCAACAATTCGTCGGTCTTCGCCACACATCCATAAGAGTGAGGTACCCTCCAAGCCCACACCTGTATCAGGCATGGTTTCAAGGGCGATTTGAATCGTATTTTGATGTCTTGCTTTGCAGCGATCAGCAATCGCGCGGCACCAAGGATCATCGACACCGATGATCGCTGTCTGAGCGGAGGCGACCAGACGTTCTTTGACAGACGCGTAATGCGCCATTGTGCCATGGCGATCAAGATGATCCGGCGTGATGTTCGTCAGCACACCAATCGGCGGTGCAAGACTCGGTGCGAGATCAATCTGAAAACTCGAAATCTCCAGAACATGAACACGCGTGTCTGATGGCGGCGGGAGATCAAGAACAGCCGTACCAATATTGCCGCCCAGTGCCACGTCGCGCCCAGATGCTTTCAAGAGATGCGCAATCAATGCGGTCGTTGTCGATTTGCCATTGGTGCCCGTAATCGCGACAAAGGGCGCCTGCGGCGCAATTCTTTGCCGCTCAAGACAAAAGAGCTCGATATCTCCGATAATCGGAACTTGCGCGGCGTTTGCTTTCTCGACGATCCAATGCGGTTTTGGATGCGTGAGCGGAACGCCCGGCGACAAAACAAGCGCCGCGAAATCACGCCATGATGCTGTCGATAAATCAACGAGTGGAATATGCTCTTGCGCAGCGGCCCGTCGTGAAGAGTCTGAATCATCCCACGCTGAGACATTGGCCCCACCCGCAATCAAAGCGCGCGCGGTTGAAAGTCCAGATCCACCAAGTCCAAACACCGCCACTGATTTTGATCGAAAGCTTTCAACCGGGGTCATAGCGGCTCTACCTCAACTTCAAGGTTGAAAGACCGACCAGCGCAAGAATAACCGAGATGATCCAGAAGCGGATGACAATTTGCGGCTCTTTCCAGCCAAGTTTTTCAAAATGATGATGGATAGGCGCCATCAGAAAAATGCGTTTGCCCGTGAGTTTGAAGGACGCAACTTGAATAATCACAGACACGGCTTCAATGACAAAAAGACCGCCCACAATGCCCAAAACGATTTCATGTTTGGTGGCAACCGCAATGGTTCCCAACAACCCGCCAAGAGCGAGTGATCCCGTATCGCCCATAAAAATTTGTGCGGGCGGCGCGTTAAACCACAAGAAGCCGAGGCCTGCGCCGATCAAAGCGCCACAAACCACAGCAAGTTCGCCCGTACCGGGTGTGAAATGAATTTGCAGATAATTGGCAAAAATCGCATTACCGGCGAGATAGGCGATAAAACCAAACGTGGCCGCAGCAATCATCACCGGCACAATCGCAAGCCCGTCGAGTCCATCTGTGAGGTTGACGGAATTGCCCGCAGCAACAATCACAAAGGCACCAAAGGCAAAAAAGAACAGTCCAAGTTCAAATATTATATCTTTGAAAAACGGAATGGTGAGCGCGGTGGATAAACGCCCCGCATCGGCATGCGCCATGACCATACAGGCGACCACACCGACAATGGTCTCGATCAACAAACGCATGCGGCCTGATAATCCCGCATGGCTTTGTTTCGTCACTTTCAAATAATCATCATAAAAGCCGATCAGGCCAAAAGAGAGTGTGACACCCAGAACCGACCACAAATAGGGATTGCGTAAATTGCCCCAGAGCAGTGTTCCCGCGAGAACGCCGGATAGGATCATTAATCCACCCATGGTCGGCGTGCCCTTCTTCGTCAGAAGATGAGACTCGGGACCATCCGTGCGAATGGGTTGTCCTTTGCCTTGCCGCACGCGCAAGCCCGCAATAATCGAGGGCCCGAAGAAAAACACAAAGAACATGGCTGTAACCGTCGCGCCCACGGTGCGGAACGTAATATAGCGGAACACATTCAAAGCTCCGAGGGAACCGCTATATTCAGCAAGCAAAGTCAGCATCAGGCTTTGTCCTTTTGATCATTCGTCTCGTTATGACTCATCGATTTGAGCATCGCGATAATGTTCGTCATGCGGCTGCCATTTGAACCCTTCACCATCAACGCATCACCTGCGTGAATAAGGTTTGGCAAAACCGCGGCGAGCGCTTCCGAATGCGGATACCACACGCCCCGCCGCGATACTGGAAGACGCTCATAAAGCGCATGCATCAAAGGACCGCAAGCATGAACGACATCAATGTCGAGCGCATCAAGATCATCGGCAAGCGCTGCATGAAGCGATGGCGCGTCAGCACCAAGCTCAAGCATATCCCCTAAAATCGCAATACGTCGGCCCTTGGCACCAACCGCCGTGGACTTCAACAATGCAAAGGCAGCACGCATTGAGGCGGGATTTGCATTGTAACTCTCATCAATCACGGTGATGGCCTCATCACCCTGATTTATTTGAAAGCGCGATCCGCGACCCTTCGGAGGTTTGACATCCGCGAGGGCAAGCGCTGCGGCATTCACATCCGCACCCAGCGCCAAGACAACGCCCAAAACGCCAAGACTGTTCAAAGCGAGATGGCGGCCGGGACTACCCAAATAATACTCTATTCGAACGCCATTGATTTCAGCGAAAATATCCGAGCCGTCCGCATATGTCTTTAATCCGGCAAGACGAATATCCGCTGCTGGATTTTCTCCAAAACTGATAACACGTCCGGCAGGCGAGCGGGACGCATGAGTCCATAAGCGTTCATAATGCGGATTATCGCGATTGATGACGGCTGTTCCGCCTTCAACCAGCCCTTTGAAAATGGCAGCCTTCTCGTCCGCAATCGCTTCAACGGATGGAAAATTTTCAATATGCACGGCTTCGACCGTGGTGATCAGCGCAACATGCGGTTTCACTTGCAGCGTGAGCGGAGCAATTTCGCCCGCATGATTCATTCCGATTTCAAACACACCAAATTGCGTGTCCGCGCGCATCCGCGCCAATGTAAGCGGCACGCCGAAATGATTGTTGTAAGATGCCACCGATGCATGCGTGACCCCTTGTTGCGCAAGCACAGATCGTAATGCCTCTTTCGTACCCGTTTTGCCCACCGAACCGGTTACCGCGACAATTCGTGCGGCGGATGACAGACGCGCACGCGCCGCCTGCCCCAATTGTTCAAGCGCACGCAAAACATCGCGCACCGGCAAAAGCGGCCCATGGGAGGAAAGTGCTTCGACATGCGCATGATTAACGAGCGCGGCGGCAGCACCCCTCTCAAATGCACGTTCTACAAATTCATGCCCATCGCGTTGTTCACCCGACAAGGCTACAAAAAGATCACCCGCGACAAGCGTTCTTGTATCGATCGAGACACCATCCACCGCAGCAAAGGCCGACGTCGGCTTGATGCCCAGCACTGATTCAATCCAGTCCGATGTCATCAAAGAGGTACTCATGCGGCACCTTTGCGAAGATTGTCGGCCACCACTTCATGATCGGAGAAGGGAATGACAGTCTGGCCAATGATCTGCCCGGTTTCATGACCCTTTCCGGCAATGAGCACGACATCACCGGGCCCCATGCGATCAAGCGCATGATTGATCGCCGCGCGGCGATCACCAATCTCTTGTGCTTTTGGACAGGACTCCAAAATCGCCCGACGAATGGATGCCGGATCTTCGGAGCGGGGATTGTCATCGGTGACAATCACGTCATCGGCTTTGTCTTGCGCAAGGGTACCCATCAAAGGCCGCTTTGCCGTGTCCCGATCACCGCCGCACCCAAACACGCATATCAAACGACCGGTCACAAAAGGACGCAAGGCATCAAGCGCGGCAACAAGCGCTTCGGGCTTATGCGCATAATCAATCACGATCAACCCGCCTTGTTTGATCCCCACGCGCTCAAGACGCCCCGGTACGCCTTTCAGATGAGAAAGCGCATCAATCATCATGTTTTCATCAATGCCGACGGCCAGCGCAAGACCCGCGGCAACAAGCGCATTGGATGTTTGAAAATCACCCGCAAGCGCCAAGCGAAGCTGCGCAGGCCGGCCCTTGATTGATAGATCGAGACGTTGATCAAACCCATCACGCGTCACTTGGTTGAGACGAATATCGTGCCCCGCCCGTCCCACAGAAATCAACGCCAATCCGCGTTTTTGCGCGATCTCTGCAACAGCTTTTGACTGCGGCGCATCGGCATTGATCACAGCAACCCCGTCATGAGGCAGCAGCGTATCAAACAAGCGCAATTTCGCGTTTAGATAGGCTTCTTCTGTTCCATGATAATCGAGATGATCATGGCCGAGATTGGTGAATGCTGCGGCTTTGATGCGCACGCCATCAAGACGTTTTTGATCAAGACCATGAGACGAGGCTTCCATCGCAAGATGAGTGATGCCTTCATCTGCGAGCATCTGCAAATTTTGATGCAATGAAACCGGATCCGGCGTCGTCAAGGCGCCATAGGTCACGTGAGTATCCCGCACAATGCCGATTGTACCAAGACTTGCGGCGCGACATTTTGCATGAGAAAAAATCTGGCGCGTAAAATCGGCAACCGAACTTTTGCCGGCCGTTCCCGTTACCGCAACAATCGTCTCCGGTTGCCGTGCATAAAAGCGTGCCGCCGCATGGGCAAGACAAAGCCGCGCATCCGAGACCATGAGATAGGCAACAGATGATGGAAGATCCGCCGGACGTGGCGCCTCTGATATAACAACCGATGCACCGCGCTCGATCGCATGTTTGATATACACAGCGCCGTCCGCTTTGGATCCAGCCAATGCGAAAAATGCAAAACCTTCTTCAATTGCGCGACTATCCGATGAAAGACCTTTGATCAAAACATCGGAAAACGACGTCGGAAGATCATCAATGATCGTCGCTAATGTGACTGCCGCCTGTGTCACTTGGTCCCCCAAGCGCCAAGCTTCACCATGGTTGGAAAGGGTGAGAGGGGCGGTTCAAAGCGCTTCGGTAAATCGAGGAAAGGAGCCACACGTTCGATAACCGCGCCGGTGACAGGCGCTGCATTCCACCCCGATGTTTGATACCCGAACGTGCCCTCCACCGCTTGCGGCTCATCCATAATGGTCATGAACAGATATTTCGGCTTGTCGGCAGGCGCAATCGCCATAAAAGTTGTGAACACGCGCTTGCCATCATAATGGCCATGAATGTTTTTATCGGCTGTGCCGGTTTTACCCCCGACAAAATAGCCATCAATGTTCACCTTGTTGGCGGTACCGTCTTTGTTGGTGGCGTTCAACCGCATGATGTAGCGCATGGCTTCGCTGGTTTCAGGTTTGATGACGGTCTTTGAAAGCGCCAATGCCTGTTCTTCCGTACGCGGCAAGAAAGTGGGGGCAAACAAATGCCCGCCATTAACCAAAGCCGAAACCGCCATCACCGCTTGAATTGGCGCGACCGCAAGGCCATGACCATAGGCAACGGTTACCGTTGTCAGCTCGCTCCAGTATTTTTGCTGCTGTGGCTCGGCGTTTTCCGGCAATTCCGTTTGCAACCGGTCAAGCTGCCCCATCTTTCTCAAAAACGCGCGATGCCCATCAACACCGACAGCAAGCGCCATCTTGGCTGTGCCGATATTGGATGAATGAATAAAGACCTCCGGAACGGTGAGAATGCGATGCGTGGGATGAAAATCCTTGATCGGATATTTTCCATACCGCAATTCCGAGCGTGTATCGAGCGTTGAATTAATTGTGATCTTGCCAGAATCAAGCGCCATCGCCGTGGTCAGCGCCTTGAAGGTCGAGCCCATTTCATAAGTGCCCACAACCACTCGATTGATCTTATCCGGATCAAGCGCGTCTTTCGGGTTGCTCGGATCAAAATCAGGCAGAGAAGCCAGCGCGATTACTTCGCCCGTTGTAACATCAATCACCATTCCGCCTGCGGCTTTGGCTTTATAGCGGTCCATACCTTTGGCAAGCTCATCGCGCAGTGCGTGTTGTACGCGCACGTCAAGCGACAATTGAACCGGCGTCAGCTTGGTGGCATCGGAGGCAAGCCCCGCACCGGCAAGATCAGACAGGCCTTGATTATCGATATATTTTTCAATCCCCGAAAGCCCCGTATTGTCGACACTTGCGGATCCAATCACATGGGCTGCAGCGGTTCCGTTCGGATAGACGCGCTTGCTCTCGGGTTGGAATTTAATGCCGGGCAAACCGAGACGATAAATTTCATCACGCTCAGTTGGTGATATCTCGCGTTTGATCCACACAAAGCCTTTTTTTGACGCAAATTTTTCGCGCAACTCCTTGGCATCGACACTGGGAAGAACAGCGGTGATCAACTCAACCGCCTCATCCTTGTCGATCAAGCGCTTTGGTTCGGCAAATAGTGAAACCGTTTTGACGTCCGTTGCCAGGACAACCCCGTTTCGATCAAGAATATCAGGGCGCGCTTTGGCGATTTCAGTCGCAGGAATGATGTGTTGAACGACTTCTTCTGGTTGATTGGCCAATAAGACGAGCTTATAGCCGATGGCTCCAAAAACGCCGACAAAGCCAAGCATCGCAATCACAAGACGGGGGCGGCTTTTATCAAGGCGCATACTGAATAAAGCGCGCCAGACTCTAACGGGAAAAGAAGCACGTTTCTTTTCCGCAGGACGGTTAGACCGCGTCGCAGACAACGGCTGAGGATCATCAGGGGGGAAAGATCGCGCCATCATGATTTAGGGTTTCTTTCCCGAAATCAAATTCTGGTCTGCTGATTTTTTCGAGGGCGCAGGATCGATCAAACCAAGCGCGCCTAATTTGTCGCCAATCATATCAACTTGTGCCTGCCGGTCAGGCACATCTTGCCAGCGCACAATTTGCGCAACGGTGAGTGGAACAAGATCAGAATGGTTGTCGGCAAGCGATTGTATCCGCTCCGGACTGTTGAGCTTTTGCCATTCCGCTTTCAGCATAGCGATCAAGTCACGCTCCTGCGCGATTTGTCGCTGAAGGCGCGCCAATTCGGATCGTAATCCAATCGTGTCATATTTGATTTTATAAACATAAACGGCGGAGCCGATGAGAAGCGCAATCGCAAGAGCGTGAAAAATACGCGGCATATCAAGCCCTCCCTCGCGTCGCACGCGCAGGCGCCGCAGTGCGATGGGCAACGCGCAACCGAGCCGAGCGCGCGCGTGGATTCAAAGCGATCTCTTGCGCGGAAGGATCAACCGGCTTGCGCCGCAACGTCTCAAATGTCGGCGAAACCCGCTCCCGCCCCGGCATATGCCGCGAAGGCTCAGGCGTGTCACCCGATCGATCTGCAATGAAGCGTTTCACAATGCGGTCTTCAAGCGAATGAAACGTCACAACCGCCAAACGGCCACCGGTTTCCAATACATCTTCCGAGGCTTCGAGAGCCCGCTCCAATTCGCCCAGCTCATCATTCACCGCAATGCGTAGAGCCTGAAAGGTCCGCGTTGCCGGATGAATCGCATCGGGCCGCGAATAGACGACCGACGCAACAAGATCGGCCAATTGCTTGGTGGTTTCGAAGGGCGCATCGCGTCGTGCGGCCACAATCGCGCGCGCAACCGCGCGTGAACGACGCTCTTCGCCATAGGTGTAAATGAGATCCGCGAGTTCGGCTTCAGGCAGCGTGTTGACGAGATCAGCCGCACTGGGGCCCGCTTGTTCCATACGCATATCGAGCGGGCCATTGGCACGAAAGGAAAAGCCACGCGCCGCGTCATCGATTTGCATGGATGACACACCAATATCGAGAACAATCGCATTCGCTGGGGAAAAACCGTGTTTTTCGGCCAGCGTGCCGAGATCACCAAAGCGCCCCTCGACCAGCGTCAACCGACCCTCGGCAGCAGCCACAAGGCTTGCACCATCACGAATGGCATTCGGATCGCGATCAATCGCCATCACATGCGTTGTGGGATTTTGATCCAGAATGGCCGCGCTATAGCCGCCTGCGCCGAATGTAGCATCGATCACGCGCTCGCCTCCTGCCAGAGCCAATCCCTCAAGGACCTCTGCAAGCATGACCGGCCGATGGCGCAAAGCACCGTTCCGCGCGACATCGGAAAGGGCAAGAAAACTCGACATGACGGGCACGCGGATGACAAAAACGATACTTCGGGGCTCAACGGCCGACACTGCGCCGAGCATGGTTAAAAATTGGTTGAGATTAAGGCGCGGCACCCGCAAAAACACCGTTGCTTAAAAGCGGTGATGGGTGCCAGTCGGTCTGTAAGCCGGGTTCTGTCCCTCCGGATCGCTCCGGAATAGACGACCATTCCTCTAGGACGGCTGTTGCCAGCCGCCTCAAGCAACCAACCCGAATGGCTAGGCCGGAGAAACCCTGGGCCCGAAGGCCCTTACCACTCCTATTCGGTCTTGCTCCCGGTGGGGTTTTCCCTGCCGCGTCCGTTGCCGTCCGCGCGGTGCGCTCTTACCGCACCTTTTCACCCTTACCCCGCGTCAGACGCGAGGCGGTATAGCTTTCTGTGGCACTGTCCCTGGGGTCGCCCCCGCCGGATGTTATCCGGCACCGTTTCTCCGTGGAGCCCGGACTTTCCTCCCGTCTTGCGACCGGCGGCCGTCCAACCAACTGGCACCACGGGTGGAGATAGGCGTCCGCCCTGCGAATGGCAAGCCGCCGGCGACACGCTTGATGGGCCCGGTCAATTGGCAAGCGATGCGCCTGATGCCGCCATCAAGGCCTTTGCGCGCGCGCAATAGGCGCGATTGGCCGCATTGGGCTTTTGAGTATCAATCCCGCTTTGATAGCGGCTCACCGTAGCGCAGAGATCGCCGCCCGAACGCTCATAGGCCAATGCGAGATAGCGCACACCAAGTCCGATATTGGTTGCCGGATCAAAGAGGCCCTTCACCGAACCGCGATAGCCTAAGGATCGTGCCGTTGCGGGCGTGATCTGCATCAAGCCGATCGAAGTGCCATTTGTGGCATCACGCCGCCAACCGCTCTCAACCGCAATCACGGCATGAACCAATGCGGATGGCACACCCTCATCGACCGCAACTTTTTCAGCCAGAGCCGAGAGATCGCGCGGCGCAATGTCAGCACGACTGGATGAGACAGACAGAGATAGAAGAAGAACGCTCAAAAAATACGGAACAAAAAAACCAACCGGTATGCGCATGACGTCGCTCCGTTGATCGGACACAGATTCAAACCGCCACGCATCGATTTCTAACAATCGATTACGAGCAAAATTCAAACTGGTCTCGTGTGAAGGGAAATATCGGTGACGCTGACAAAGTCAGGTCGGAGGCTGTCCGCGAGAGCGGAACGCGCCGAGTGCCGGAGCCAACGCATCCGGGAATCGGCATGACGAGATGTGATCAGTCATGACCCCTTTTCGCTATGAAACTATGGCGCAATTAAGACTGCGAGCGAAAGCACGGCCGATCAATGCGTTTGAATGCGGACGCATTAATCCCTATTTCCTCAATGATTTCATCAAATTAGAACAAAACAAAATTTATCTAGAGCAATGCTCAAGGCAAAATTAGCGTAAATAAATTCTTAAACGATATAAATCCAATTATGAATTCCGCAACGGAATGCGTTGTAATTCCGGATGTGTTTCGCAGAAATGGCGCAGTGCCATGACAAGTTCACCGGCATGGGCCTTTCGCCCTTGTGCTAACGCCGCATGAATATCGTCAATGATCATATTCCGAACATGTTCGGCTCCATGCGCACTGTGGAGAAGATAAGAGGCAAGCGCTGCCGCAGCGACATCCGGTAAATGCTCATGCTCGGCAATGGCTTCAATCTCGGCGAGATCAAGCCCACACATACCACAAATATCGATGATCGAAATCATAATGGCCTGCCCGCTTATGCAACCATGCTAGCGGATCAGATCACGGGCTCAATCCGTGTGAGTGCGTGCTTAAATCAATTCATGCTGCGTGCGAAACATCGGCGGGACGCAATCCCAAAAGATGCGCAATCGCATAAGCAAGATCGGCCCGGTTCATCGTATAAAAATGAAAATCGAACACGCCGCGATCAAGCAAATCAAACACTTGCTCAGCCGCAACCGCCGCCGCAACCAGACGCCGTGTCTCACGATCGCCATCAAGACCGTCAAACCGGCGCGCAAACCATGGCGGAATACGCGCTCCGGCTTTGGTTGCAAATTGTGCGGTTTGCGTAAAATTCTCAACCGGTAAAATACCGGGCACAATCGGAATTGTGATCCCACGGGCGCGAACGCGATCAAGAAAACGGAAATACACATCATTATCAAAAAAGAATTGCGTAATGGCGCGTGTTCCCCCCGCATCGATCTTGGCTTCGAGCGCATCAAGATCGGAATCGAAATTAAAACTCTCGGGATGCTTTTCCGGATAGGCAGACACAGAAACTTCTATATCGCCTTTCGCGCGAATGGCCGCCACAAGATCAGCGGTTTGCGCATAACCATTCGGATGCGGCTCATACCGTGTACCGATGCCACCTTGTGGATCACCCCGTAACGCGACGATGTGTCGAACGCCAGAAGCAATGAAGGCGTCAAGGGTTGAATCGATATCGTCCTTTGAAGCTCCTACACATGTAAAATGCGCAGCGGGTTTCAAGGTTGTTTCGCGTTTGAGCCGCGCTACAGTATCCAATGTGCGCTCGCGCGTTGTTCCACCGGCACCATAGGTGACCGATACAAAAGCGGGATCTAACGGCTCGATACGCCGAATGGTTGACCAGAGTGCGGCTTCGGCCTCTGGCGATTTGGGCGGGAAAAATTCAAACGATGCGCGAATTTGCGGCAGCGTCGTGTGGCGACTTAAACGCGCGGATACGGTTGACGTCATCAACGGGTCTCCTGCTCGGCGCGGCGCGGTCGTGGATCACGCGCCACAACAATTGAAACGGTCAATTGACCACCGCCGCGTACCGGCGGAGCAATGTCGCGTCGGCGTTCACCGCGTAAACCGGCTTCCGCCAACCATCCATCAATCTGCGCAACAGAAAATCCCAAGCGCCGATGCGCCTGGGTCTCACGTAAAAATTCAAGATCATGCGGCGCAAAATCGACAATCAACATGCGTCCGCCCGGCGCCAATGCATGCGCCGCTTCACGAATGGCGCGCGCGGGATCATCAAGAAAGTGCAAAACCTGATGCAAGATCACAAGATCAAAGGCATCGCGTTCAACCGGCAATGCGTAAATATCGCCTTGTCGCAGTTCAACAGGCATTGAGTCACGTTCAAGATTGGCGCGCGCCACCGCCAACATGGCATGGCTCGCATCAACGCCAACACGACGCCGCGCTTGTGGACCAAAGAGCGAAATCATGCGCCCCGTGCCCGTACCCAAATCAAGCAAGGATCCAAAAAGAGCGTCACCAATCGCGGCCCGCAACGCGTCTTCAACCACCGCATCAGATGCATGAAGCGAACGGATCTTGTCCCATTCGGCGGCGTGTTTGGAAAAATAGGCTTCTGCGGCTTCGGCACGATTGGCACGCACGGCGCGCAAGCGATCACGGTCACCGCGTAAAACAGCATCGCTGGCATCGATGCGTTGCACGAGGGTTCGCACCAAGGCACCAGCGGCATCGCGGTCAGCAACACTGAAGAAAGCCCAAGCTCCTTCGCGACTGCGCTGGATCAGTCCCGCCTCGACCATTAATTTCAAATGGCGGGAGACGCGCGGTTGCGATTGGCCCAGAATATCGGTGAGGTCGGAAACGGTCAGCTCGCCTTCCACCAAAAGCGCAAGAATCCGGATTCGTGTATCCTCTCCGGCGGCACGCAAAGCGCCCACCAGCGCCTCGAGCGACATCGGTAAAGCGGGAACGGGCGGGAGTGACAAAGGCCCCATGACAAATCCTGCGCTGCTTCTCAGAAAGACATAAAGATATGTTTATGTCATAAAAATGAGAAATGCAAGCCGAATTTTGAGATGGGCTCTAATGTCCCCGATTGATTTTGGTCCGCCGCCCGATCAACACGGTTGCCACCACGGCCACCGCGAAAGCCCAGGTCCACAGATCAACAGTCTCGCCATTCATGAGCGCGGCAACCGCCAGCGTCACAAAGGCCTGAGGAAGTTGCGCTTGGCTCACCCGCGCCTGCCCGCCCATCGCAAGGCCCGTGTTCCAGAAGAAAAAACCGATATATTGGCTCATAAGGCCGAGATAGAGAAAGGCACCCCAATAGGGCAACGCCACAGAGAACGGTTCAACCGGCGCTGTCCACCATGCGACCGGCAGCGTGACCGGAAGGCCGACCACCACCGCCCATGAGACGGTTTCCCACCCCGCGCGGGTCCGCGACAGTTGCGTGAATGCCGTGTAACCAATCGCGGCACTGAGCACTGCGCCGAACAAAAACAGATCGCCAAGCCCGAGACTGCCCGCCTCGTCGCGCAGCGAAAAGCCGATCACCAAGGCCGCACCCACAAGGGCGGAAATCCAAAAACCGAAAGACGGACGATCGCCCGACGCCAAAGCGCCAAACAGCGCAACCACCAGCGGCAAAATCCCGAGAACCACCCCACCATGGGACGCCGGCACCATCTGCATGGCAAAGCCGGTGAATACCGGAAAGCCGATAATCGTGAAAAATGCACCGATCACAAGCGGCTTCCATTCACTCTTTTTGGGCCAAGGGCGACGCAACGCCCACAGCACAAGAATGGCCACCAGTCCCGCAAGCACCGCGCGGCCACTCGCCACAAACCACGGATCGAGCGCGACAACGGCAATCCGCGTCATCGGTAATGTGACACCAAAAATCACGACACCAATCGTGCCGATGATCAATCCAAGCGTTTCGCGGGAGAGAGAATGAATCATGACCGCGTGTGTATAGAGGCTAAGGCGAAACCGAAAGGGCTGATGTCTGGATTGACGGCGTGCCGCTTTCGCGTCGACACTGATCAAATGCCTGATCTTCAAACGCTCCTCGCCCCGGACCAACCCCTCGCGCAACTGGCCGTTGCCTTGGCAATTGGATTGCTGATTGGACTTGAGCGCGGGTGGAGCGCGCGCGATGAGAAAGAGGGAGAGCGGGCCGCGGGCGTCCGCACCCATGCCATCTCCGGTTTGCTGGGTGGCATTGCCGCCCTCATCAGCACAAAAACATCACCGCTCCTCCTCGGCTTTGCGTTCCTCGGATTTGCAGGCGTCACCCTTCTCTTTCATTGGCTTGAAAGCCGTGATGAAAAAAATTTCAGCGCGACCGGTGCGGTTGCCGGATTGATGGCCTTTATGCTCGGCGCTTTGTCGGTATTGGGTGAGCCGGGCCTCGCTGCGGCGGCCGGCACGGCAACGGTTGTTCTTCTCGCGCTCAAATCCACCTTGCATGGCTTCTTGCGCCGTCTCGAATGGATTGAGATTCGCGCGGGACTCATTCTCATTACGATGAGTTTTCTTCTACTTCCTATGATGCCTGATCGTACGATTGATCCGTGGGATACCCTCAATCCGTCGCGTATTTGGGAGCTTGCGAT